>JBJXGG010000138.1:0-5671 GCA_046153495.1 Chlamydiales bacterium | reverse complement strand
AACGAGTAGTTGCTGAAAAGCTTTCAGCAGCCTTTCAAGAGAGGGGACATGTGTTGCCACGGCTGCGCCTGACAGCGCTGCAACATGTGATGGCGAGATGTTCACGTGTCGTAGCGATGGACTCTCTTCCACTCCATCTTTGTGCCACAACAAAAACACCTTCTCTCAGCTTCTTTGGCCCCTCTTCTAAAAATAAATATTGCCCATCTGAGAGCCGTCATATCAGTATTCAGGGAGAGTGTCCCTTCGATGAGAAGTTTGAAAAAAGGTGTCCCAAACTCCGGACATGTAAAAGCGGAGCTTGTATTAACGAAATATCTGCCGACGCTCTCTCAAATTCGGATTAGAAGTGTAAATAGCTCTCTACCAATTCAATTGCCTTTTCTACTTTCTCCTTATCTTCGCCTCGGATCTTCGCTGTATAGGTTGTGATCATGTGCATGGCATCGAAGGTGGAGTGGGGGGCGTAAAGGCTGGGGATCTTTGCTCGCTTTAACTCCTCAATAATTTCGACAGAGGGAGGATAGCGTCCAGTAAAGATAAATCCTTGCTCTGGCTCTCCTGGTTGATTGATTTCCAAAAGCGCATAAACGATATCTTCACGGGTTGCTGGAGTGACGAGCAATTGATTGGGTGCGGTGAGCTCTTTGAAAGTGGCGGCAGATGTGGCGACAAGCCGCATGGAGGAGAAGTGGCGATAGTGGTACTCCTCTCCTGAGAGAAGTTTGCTCCCAAAAAGTGCTTCAAAATCTTCCATGGAGGGGGTACTGAGAAGTTGGTTATAAGGAATAGTGCCCAGTAGAGGGATTTTCCACCTGTTGAGAGCTTTCGTAATATACTCCATCACCATTTCTCGTTTCTCTTCCAAGACGCGATTCAGGATCACACCGGACACTCTTACCCCCATTTGATCGCAGAGAGCTTTGTTGAGGTTTAGTTCGTCAAAAGTACTTCCAAGTCCTCCTTGGGCAATGATGACGATATCGAGGCCAAGCGTTTTAGCGACAAAGGCATTATTGAGATCAACGATGGATCCTACTCCGACATGACCCGTTCCCTCAACTATAGTAAAGTCATTAGCAGAAGAGATATGAGCGTAACTTTTTTTGATTTTTTCGACGAGCTGATTTCTGTCGATTTTTTTGTCGAGAAAATCGCGGGTGAATCCTCGTGGAAAAATCACAGGGCTCATATTTTTGTAGGCATCGGGCAAATGAAAATACTCTTTAAAGAGTACCACATCTTTGTCGACTAAAAGATCCCCTTGTACTTTCACATGCTGTTGTCCAACCGGCTTCATGAAGCCTAGTCTGGGATAGCGTTTTTTGAGGGCAGCAATCATACCAAGGCAGATTGTGGTTTTACCGACGTTTTGCCCTGTAGCAGCGATAAATATCGCTTTCTTTTCCATGGAGTAAATGGTAGTCTCTCCCCCCTTAGAATGGAAGAAT
The DNA here is from genome assembly GCA_046153495.1 of Chlamydiales bacterium. Taxonomy (GTDB): domain Bacteria; phylum Chlamydiota; class Chlamydiia; order Chlamydiales; family JAAKFR01; genus JBJXGG01. The sequence goes on along the minus strand of JBJXGG010000138.1, from coordinate 4,220 downwards.
TTCCTCTACAAAAGCTAAAACAATGGTTTGCGTTGCATGCTCGTTCTTTCCCCTTTCGGGAAAAGAGAACGCCATACCGGGTTTGGGTTTCTGAAGTGATGTTGCAGCAGACCAGAGCTTCTGTGGTTGCTTCTTATTTTGAGAAGTGGATGGCCCTTTTCCCGACGCTTCAAGAGCTTGCTGCTGCTTCGATTGAGAGAGTCCTGAAAGCGTGGGAGGGATTGGGATATTATTCTCGTGCGCGCAATCTCCATCGTGGCGCACAACTCGTGGTCGAAAAATTTAACGGACAGTTACCCGCTGATTTTATTTTACTGTCGCAAATACCCGGTATTGGACCCTACACATGTGGTGCGATTTTGAGCTTCGGATTTGGACAAAAGAGTGTGGCGATTGATGCAAATGTAACGCGCGTATTAGCACGCTATCTGGGGGAGGAGCGAGATATCTGTCAAAGGGAGGTGAAGCAGCGCTTCCACAACTTTGTGGACGAGCTACAGCCGATCAATGAGGAGTTGATTGAATTGGGGGCTCTTGTCTGCCAAAGAAGGCCGCTTTGTTCTAGTTGTCCTCTTAGAGAGGAGTGCTTAGGATTCCGCCATGGGCAAGCGGCTGATCTGCCGCGCAAAAAAAAGAGAGCGCAGACACTTTTTTTGCAAAGAACAGTAGCGGTGATCGTATGCCAAGATCATTTTCTTTTATGGAAAGGAGAAAAGAGAAAGGTGATGGAGGATCTGTATGAATTCCCTTTTCTCGAGGGAAAAGAGATCTCTCTACCTTCTTTTGAGCAAATTTTAGGCATTCCTCTTCAGTATGTACGGGATTTGCCTTGCCACCAACACAGTTTTACGCGATATCGAGTAGAGTTATACCCTCATTTGTTGGAAACAAATATGTGGGGCGAAAACAATATGTGGAAAAAAAGGGAGGAGATTGCAACACTTCCTTTTTCGTCGGGTCATCGGCGTGTACTGCAAGAGGTATTGTGAAAATTTTACATACAGAATCTTCGCCGGGCTGGGGAGGGCAAGAGCTTAGGATTTTGCGGGAAGCAGAAGGAATGCGTGCAAGGGGACACGAGGTGGTTTTGCTCGTGCAGAAAAATGGGGGATTAGTCGAACCGGCGAGGAAAAGTGGTCTCACCGTTTATGAGACGGAGTTTAAAAAGAGTCGGATCTGTCAAATTTTGTGGGAGCTTGGTCGCATTATCTGTCGCCACCGGATCCAAATCATCAATACCCACTCTTCCTTGGATGCGTGGTTAGGAGGGTTAATAGGAAAGGTGATGCGGCGTCATGTGATCCGTACTCGCCATCTTTCCACACCGATTCGGTCAGGTCTAAATAGTTGGCTTCTCTACAATTTTTTTGCCGATGACGTGGTCACTACATGTGAAGAGGTAGTCGATGTAATTGTAAAGCAAGCAAAATTACCCCTTTCACGTTGCCGTTCTATTCCGACTGGATTAGATCCTCGAGCGGTCGAAGTGTGTAGTAAGCAAGTCTCGTTATTCCGAGAAAAGCTAGGGGTTACTCCCGATGAAATTTTAGTAGGAACTCTCTGTGTTCTTAGGGGATGGAAGGGAGTTGCGGATATGTTGGAGGCCGCCAAACTGCTTGAGAAGGAAGAGAAGTTAAAGTGGATAATAGTAGGAGAGGGGGCGAGTGAATCCTATTTTAAGCAGGAGTGGACACGGCTAGGGCTGCAAGATAGGGTGATCTTTACAGGTCATATTACCCCTCCATTTACTGCGCTTGCCGCGATGGATATCTTCACACTTCTCAGTTGGGCGAATGAGGGAGTGAGTCAAGCGAGTCTCCAAGCAGCTTGGTTGAAAAAACCTCTTGTTATGACACCAACAGGTGGGTTAAAGGAGGTATGTTTAGATGGAGAGACAGGATTGCGAGTCGCGTGCCGCTCGCCCGCCCAAGTTTCACAGGCGATACAGCGCCTTTGTCGGGAAAAGGAGTTGCGAAAAGAGATGGGGGAAAAAGCACACCGACTTGTGCAATCACGGTTTTTGTTAGAGCATACTCTCAATCAGATGGAGGAGTTATATTAAGGGTTATTTTTTTAGAACACACTATAAACCAACAAACCAAATGGAGGCGTTATATTGAATAAGTTTGTTCTTTTGTTTTTCTATATTTGCTCTTTTTTAGTTGAACAAGCTCTAGATTATATGGAGGATTTTTTTTAAACATAATTGTATGTTAGTTTCAGTCTTTGTATAGTTTAGACATGCTGGATGTCAGGAAGGGGCTTATTATGAGTAAGCCCCTTTTTCTATTTCACTCGATTATGAAGCTCTACGTCGAGGCCTGTCTCCTCTTTAGCTTCCCTAAGAGCGGCCTCATGGAGAAGTTCTCCTGGGTCAACATGACCACCAGGGGGGAGCCATTTATTAAGTTTTCTATGCTTAATAAGAAGACTCTGTTTTTCTTTTAAAATATAGATCGTTGCTGTATACTCTTTTTTCATAATATAAGCACTTTAGCTAATGATGTACTATGGCTTCAAGCGTAAAGAGAGTATGTATAAGTCATTCTCCTCCTGTAGAGGGGATCCAAGTCGATTTTATTAGGACTCTTCCAAATGAGCTAACGCTTCTTGTTTTGGGCACCTATCCGTCCCAGATTTGTTTGCCTGTGGACAGGTGAGTCGGAGTTGGAGAGAGTTGTCTTCCACAGACTCTTTATGGAAAATTGACTTCCTCTTCGTCAGCAGCAAAGGTACTTGTGTACGCTCTTATAATGATTTTTGTTTTGCTGCATCTCGGATTGAACGACAAATTCGTCATCCCAGCGTATATGCCCCAAATGGGGTTGCAGGCCTACTTACTGATATTATCTATCAGGGAAATCCAGGTTATGCTGGGAATGAGGGGATAACTCATGCCGAGAGGTTATCTCTTGTGCGGCAATATATTTCCAGCAGAACTCTTGAATACTGCTTTCCTGCTATTACGACAGCACCTCAAACGCGAGATCTTTCCTATCGAGACCAGCAACTTCTTCTTTCTCAGTACAATATTTGTCAGGAGTTTTTTAAACACCTTGCTGCGCATTCTGATATGATCCACTCTCCCGAAGCATTAGGGATTCTTTTCTTTTCGGCTGTCGATCCACGAACAGCTGAGAGTGCGGCCTCCCATTTTTTGCAGCTAAATGTACCTATTACTAAAAATGTTTTTTTGATAGCGCTCGAGTTTTCACACACAATGTCGATGCTTAAGAAGCTGCTGAAGAGAGGTGGAGATACCATGCTCGATGAGGAAGTAGTGCAAGGTGCCCTCTTCTATTATTGTACAGAGGAGATTATTTGTTGGCTGCTTACAGAGATGCATGCGAGAAAAACCCTTTACCCCACTATGCTCTTAATTTTGGTGGAGTGTGGGGAATCTGCCGCGGTTTTAAGGCATTTTTTCTCGCTACAACAAGATTGCTCGGATGCACAGTTGCGCGCCGCGCTCGATGTATCTCCCACGAGTGAAATGTCAGATATAATTCTTGCTCAAGTAGATACTATATAATATAGATTTATATTTGTTGTATTAAATGTTTTTCTATTCTAATATAGATAGAATCGATTTTTTAAATTATAAAAATATAGGTTTAATATTTTTTATATAATTAGTGATTACGTTGATTTTCAATGCTTTGGTCTCAGTAAAAAGAGTTATGCTAAAATAGCTTGTGCATTAGATATTATTGTAATTATTGGCTCGCTCACTGTCGCTATCTTGAGCAGTCCTAAGATAAATAGCAGAATCCTGCCGCAGTCGGCTCATATTGCCAGCTCGAGCGTTTTTATAGTAGAAATGATCTTCATCTCTAATCTGGCAATCCATAATTGTTATCAACAGATCTCACGCAGAAGCTAAAACAACTTCGCTTAAATCTGATAAATGGTATGACATCTTACCTACCATGACTTTGTAACTTGAGTTTTGGGTTGTTCTCCCTCATCCTCAGAAAACTCCTCTGATTACGAGGAAGAACAACCCAAAACTCACGTTTGTATCTCTATTTTTTGCTCTTGGTATTATAGTCGATTAAATTGAGATTGATACTCTCTGGTTGCGCGCAAACTATATAGCCGATTAAATTGAGATTGACACTCTCTGATTGCGCGAAAACTCCCGGGGCTTAATGATCCCAAATCGATCCATATTTCTAATATTGACCAATTTGGGATCATTAAGCCGCAGGGTTTTGGCA
>JBJXGG010000097.1:0-10641 GCA_046153495.1 Chlamydiales bacterium | reverse complement strand
ATGATTTTTGGTGCAGATTTCTCATCAAATTTTGAGAGCATATTGAGGGATATGGTCGAAAAATTTGATGAGAAAGATGCCAAAAAGGGCAATTTTAACAACCAAATGGAGTTTCGAAAGAAGTTCACTCATGTTATGCGGCTGCGGTCAGGGCGTAACATATGAATGGTAACCAGTAATTTATCGAATATATTATGCTCAAATCTGATAAATGTCGATTTTGAGCATAATATATTGATATAAACATAATGCTCATGTATCATGGGCTATATGAAACCATTTGTTGGAAGAGATAACGAGTTGCAGAGGCTAGAAGACCTATCAAAGTCAGGTCGAGCCTCTCTTGTTGTCATTAAAGGTCGTCGTCGAATAGGGAAAAGCCGCCTCGCTGAAGAATTTGGAAAAGATAAGGTTTTTTTGCCTTTTAGTGGGCTAGCTCCAGTTAAAGGGGTGACGGCGCAGAATCAGCGTGATGTTTTTGCTCGTGAACTTGCGACTTTATTTAATCTTCCTCCTTTTACTTTCATAGATTGGAGTGATGCTTTTGCGCATCTATCCAGACATCTTACTGCCAACCTTACCGTCATTCTCTTTGATGAGATTTCGTGGATGGGTTCAAAAGATCCGACTTTTATCTCTAAGCTAAAAGTTTGGTGGGACCTTGTTCTGCAAAATCATCCATCGATAATCCTTATTTTGTGCGGTTCTATCTCCACTTGGATCGATAAAAATATCATTAATAGCACGGCTTTTTTTGGTCGGGTTTCTCTCTATCTGGAACTCACAGAACTCTCGATTCCAGAATGCAAGAAATTACTTAATCTTCAAGGCTTTAGAGGATCAGATCTCGATTTTTTTAAAATTTTGAGTGTGACTGGAGGAGTGCCTTGGTATCTTGAGCAGATTCACACTCATCAAAGCGCCGATGAAAATATTAAACGTCTATGTTTCGAAAAAAATGGCCTTTTGGTACATGAATTTGATCGGATTTTTAATGATCTTTTTAGTTCTAGAGGAGAGATCTATAAAAAAATTATTACAATCCTAAGTCAGGGGATAAAAGACCGAGCTACTCTCCAAAAAACCATGGCTTATTCGCCAAGCGGTACACTAAGCCATCATCTTAACTCCCTTGCAATCTGTGGATTTGTCAGTAAGCATCCAGACTGGTCTTTAAAAACAGGTAAGCCGGGAAAACAAACCCTCTATCGGCTTTCCGACAATTATCTTCGCTTCTATATCCATTATATTGAACCCAACCTTACGCGAATTGAACAAGGGGCGTTTTTAGAAGTTCCGCTTTCTAGTTTGCCTGGATGGGAACCCATGCTCGGTTTTCAGCTTGAAAATCTTCTGCTGAAAAATAGATCGCTTGTTTACCAAGCACTTGGCATCCACGCTCAAGACGTCGTTATAGATAATCCCTATTTTCAAAAAGCCTCAGGTCGCAAGAAAGGGTGCCAAATTGATTATCTGATTCAAATGCATTCGAACACTCTTTTTATCTGTGAAGTCAAAATGCGCCGTCGTGAATTGGGGCTTGAAGTCATTGAAGAGATGAAAACCAAAATAGCTTCCCTTAGTTTCCCAAAAGGCTTTGGGATTGCGCCTGTTCTACTGCATTTAGGCCCACTCTCCGATTCCTTATTAAGTAGTCGCTATTTTTATCGTATTATCGATATTGCTGATTTGTGAGCAAAAGATGGAAGAATGCTATGCACCTACCCTAGTAACCTGAGTTTTGGGTTCTTCTCCCTCATCCTCAGAAAACTCCTCTGATTACGAGGAAGAACAACCCAAAACTCATGTTAGTAATAGATTTTTAAATAGACAGTCTGATAGACTACCTCCTTTTTACAGCGAGGATACAATGACAATCAGATCAATTTTAGCTTTATGAAAATAGAAAAATTGTATAAAACAAGTCACTTTTTTTTACGGTATCCTCATGAAGATGAAATGGTCCGCTGTAATCATTGTATTGTTTTTTGCAATTTCTCTATTTGCAACGGATGGGCCTCCTGAAATATTTGCCTTCCAAACATCCAAAGAACATGTGCTCGATCAACGTCAAAACTATTTTCTCACCTCGACTGATTATCGGATCAACCCAAAGGTCAACCCAATTACAGGCGAGTATTGCGAAGAAGAAGTTGATCTCGTCGTGGCAGGATCAGAGCCTTTATCTGTGCGCCGTTTCTATAATTCAAGTAGCCCCTACGATCCTCGGTATGCTACCTGGCGCTATAACCCCGAGGCTTTTTTTGTGGCAAATCTTGAATGGGGAGAACAGGAAATCTTTGCAGCCATAGGAGATGTGGATGGCGGTGTTTGCTCTCTTAAACCTTCATCCGAATCGCCATATACTTTTGATTTTCATCCACAAAAAAGTTTTGCGATCGCTAATTCAGATGGAAAATCTCATCCATCAAATACGCAGATCAGCTACTGGCGGCGTGGAGACCCTAAAAATAAGCACCGCTTTCAGTACATGGGCACTATTACCGATGGCAGCGGCAGAAAGCGTTCTTTTGCCTCTCCCATGCATCGCTGGACTCATTATGTCCACTGGACAGAAAAAAAAGGAAATTGGCTGGCGGGTTCTGAAACAGTCTGGCGGATCTATGCTAACACTTGGACCCCGTATCACATTCCCATCATCGAAGAGAAACTCCCTAATGGTAACATCCTCTGCTATACTTATACTCAATGGAAAGAAGAGAAACAAAACTACCCTTTACCCCAATTGTTAGGCTCCATCATGGCCTATAATGCTGACAAGTCTAAGGTACTTGGGTATATCCATTTTCATTATGCAAGAGCTAAACATGATGAGGTCGCAGGCATTCAGGTTACAGGAAGTGATGGTCGAGTTTCCTTCATGCAACACGGTGGTAATTCCCCGATCAAGCTTGCCTCCTCCCAAAGAGCCGGCCAACCCTTCATCTCATACGATTCGCGTAATACTATCCTCAATACCATTGTCAAGCCGGATGGAAGAGTAATGACCACGGAATACAATGCCGAGGGCAAAGTTAGTTCCCAATATGCCCCTGTCGGAATCAATGGAGAGATGTGTCCAATAGGTTGTTATGAATACCAAGATAAATTCACTATCGTCTATGACGCCGAAAATAATAAAACCATTTATCGCTATGACGATAATAAAAAAATCACTGCTATTGAAGTTTATCAGGGGAATGTCCTTTATCGCACTGACCGCCTTCAATGGGATGCAAGCACAGGCAATCTTACTCTAAAAACTGTGGAAGATGCTAGTGGTACACCTATCCAAATCACACAGTATCAATATGACAAAAACCAAAACCCCATATTAGAGAGAATAGGAAATGGCCAAGAATGGCGTACCATCAGCCGCACCTTTTCCGAAGATGGCTTCAACCTTAAGCTCACCGAAACAGACCGCGATAATAAACTCATCCGCTATACTTATATCCCTGGCACCAATCTACTTTCTTCGGAATTGACTTGTGAAGGCAAAACAATACGCCAACGTACCTTCTACACTTATGATAATTGCGCCGTTTGCATCAAAACCATTACTGATGATGGCTCTTCTGAAAATCCCTATAACCTTCAAGATGTCACTTACCGCAAAATCATCGAAATCACACCGAAACAGACAATTCCATGCTTCGGATTACCTGAAATTGTTGAAGAAAAAACCATTAACTCGAAAGGCCAGGAAATTTCCTTAGGTAAAATTATCTATACTTACGCTCCCTTCGGTCAGGTTCTTCAGGAAGATCATTACGATGCAAACGGCGCTTATCGTTATTCTCTTTATAATACTTATGATGAGCATGAAAGGCTGACCGCAAAAACAGATCCCCTTGGCTTCACAACTATTTATACCCACGATGCCAACCACAATATCATCTCCATTGCAGGCCCTAGAGATGACCAATACCGTGAGATTACCTATGACACAGCCGACAACCCATTCGCATTGCAAATTGGCAGACAGACGGTACAATCCTTGTCACAGAAAGGAGATACAATAAACTCGGACAAATCATAGAAGAGATCGATCCGTGTAATAAAAGCACTCATTTTAAATATGATGCATTAGGAAGAGTCATCACCATTCACTATACAGATGGAGCCGTTGAACGAAAAGAGTACGATCTACTTGGCAACATTACCCAAGACATCGATCCAGCAGGCCATGAAACCAGAAAAACCTATAATCCATTTGGTCAGATTCTTTCCATCCATTACCCCGATGGGTCAGAAGAACATTTTAGCTATAACCCAACTGGCGCCATTCATTCCCACCTCGATAAAAATGGCGCCACAACTCTCTATATTTATGATATTTTTGATCATCCTATCACAGTTGAAACCCGTGCTTCCTCTGGACGTCTTTTAAAATCCACTACACGAACCTGGTCACCCTTCCTTAAACTCTTCGAAACGGAGACAGATTTAACTACAGTCTACATCTATGATTTTGCAGGACGCAAAACAGGTGAACAAAAAGCCTATCACGAAACGGAGTTTGCATATGATGCATTAGGCCGGCTGATTCGCACTCAAAACGAAGATGTCAGCCGAATTAAAGAATACGATTTATGTGACCACCCGATCCAAATCCGGACAGAAAATGCCACTATTCTACAAAAACAAGAAGAATACAGTTATGACGCAGCAGGCAACTGTACTCATACAATCACATCACAAGGAGCAACTGAAACTCTTGTTAATACAGATGGTAAGCCGCTCAGCATCAAAGACCCACTAATGCACACTACCTTAATAGCTTATTCTTATGAAGATGTATTGACAAAAACCACTACTAATCCCAAAGGAATTCAAACCATCATCACATATGATAGCCGAGGAAGAGAGACATTGCGCCTCAAAAAAAATGCCAAGGGAGAAATCATCCAACGCTCCGAAAGTTTCTATAACAAAAACGGTAATCCTATTCAGCTGATCCATACGATTTTTTTGGATGCTGTTCCCATCAAAACCATTACCCATTACTGGGAATATGGGCCTTTGGGGCGTCTTGAGCGGTTTGTTGAAGCTGGGGAAAAAGAGACACGCTATCTTTACGACACTAAAGGCCGGCTGCAAACGATCGTCAAGCCAGACGGTCGCAAGCTTATTCATGCATACGATGATTGTGGACGTCTTGCCCGCTACCATTCCACCGATTTCGATTATCAATATACCTATGATCCAAGAAACCGCGTCACCTCTGTGTTGGACGCTCTTTCCAATACCTGCACACGTCGCACCTATGACCCCTTAAGCAATATTGTGCAAGAAACCCTTGCGAATGGTCTTACTTTTTCTAATATTTATGACATACAAGGCCGCAGAATAACCTGCAGCCTTCCAGATGCATCTACAATCACTTACAGTTATGATGGCATCTATTTATACGCCATTTCAAGAAATGGCTACACGCACACCTATTCCGGTCGTAATCTAGAAGGACAGATGACACATGCGCTATCGCCAGCCGGCGAGATTGGCATCACAAGAGATGCTCTGGGTCGCTATATTTCCCTAAACGCGCCTCATTTTTCAGAAAGCGGCTGCCAGTATGATCCTACAGGAAATTTGATCCATTATGCCTTTCAGGATGAGACCGGACGCGCTGATCGCCATTATACCTACGACGATCTCGATCAATTAATCCAAGAAGATAGTCACCGATACCAATTTGATTCCATCCTCAATCGCCTCAAAAAAGACGCCTATGAGTACGCAATTAACTCCCTCTGCCAAGTGACACATGATGGCAAAACCTCTTACACCTATGACCGTTGTGGCAGTCTAATCTCCGATGATACAAGAACTTATTCATATGACAGCCTTGACAGGCTCATTGCAGTGGAAGAGGGCGATCAAAAAACAGCATATACTTATGATCCATTCCATCGCCGCCTTTCAAAAATGAGTTATCTAAAAGGGCGCAAACTTAAAACAATTCGCTATATTTGGGATGGAAATCATGAGATCGGAACCGTAGACGAACAGAATCGCATTCAAGAGCTACGGATATTAGGAGAAGGGTTAGGTGCTGAAATTGGAGCTGCCATTCTCTATGAGCTTAATGGCAAATCCTACATTCCCATTCATGACCATCAGGGGTGCATTGTTACTCTTATAGATCCAACAACACAAAAGTCTGTTGAGAGTTATCGTTATACCGCATTTGGAGAAGAGCAAACAGCTGGCACTCGCTCACCTTGGCGTTTTTCTTCCAAACGCACCGATGAAGAGACAGGCTTTGTCTTTTTTGGAAGACGTTACTATCACTCCGAGCTTGGCCGCTGGATTACTCAAGATCCTCAAGGATTTGGTGATGGTCCCAACTTGTATGCTTATGTCCACAATTGTCCTCTTATGGAAATCGATTTTTATGGACTTTCAGGAATGGGGCAATGCTTTAACAGCCTTTCCCGTATGGCTTTTAGAACCCTAGAATGGACCGGCGCAAATTTACTCCCCATCCCTTATGTGCGCAATTTTGTAGAATCAGTAGGTCGATGGGGAGCAGGAGGAGAGTTTGGTGGACCTAGCCGTTACCGCACAGGTAAAAGCGAAATCATCACCATTCCTGGTAGAACAGTTCCTGGACATTCTTATACTCATGGAAATGGAATGCTTACCAACAAAACCGACGCGATCAAACAGGCGGAATATGTTTCTCAAACTCATGGAGATATTCAAGTAGATCTGATGTATCATGGGACAGAAGGTTTAATCATGGATCTCATTGGTTGTGGGCTTTCAAAGTTAGGGACGCCAACTTCCTATAATAAGATGTGCGCAAATTACTACCAAAGTAAGCTTCAGGAAGACCCCAACTACCGCTTTACAAGTAGCGTGCATAGTAGAGGAGGTATCCAAATGATGAATACAGGCAGATTTTTATCACCGGAACAAAGAGAGCATATAGATGTAATTGCCTATGGCTCTGCTACTTTGATTCCGAGAGGCTACTTCAGGTCTGCCAAAAATAATCTTAGTAGCATGGATGTTGTGACCATGACGAATCCTCTTGCTTATTGTGTTGGGCTTCTAGGTCAACAATATGATATGAATTTCTTATCTCCCTCAACCCATTGTCCATGGAAAGCGCATGGTTTTTCAGCAAGGATATATGCAGAGGAAATTAAGAAAAGGGGTGATGAATTTAAAGAGTTATATTTTAATGATTAAAATTATTTATTTTCTTTTGGTTGTATTTTTATGTACTGGTTTCGCCTACCGTGAGCCCAGCTATTGTAAAATTGTCGATTGTATTACAAAAAGTTATTTACAGGAATTCGCTAACCCCCGCCACCTGATGCTTTCAGGTTATGGTGGTGCAATGATGCATGATATACAGGAAATTTCTCTGAGTTTTTTATCTCATGATACTCTGAATGTAGATGAAGCGCGGATATTGTATGTGGAAATGGTAGAAGAGTTACTGCAGCGGGTTAATTCCCATGAACAAATCAGACCTCATTTGCACAATTTTCCCTTTGGTATTGATAATATTAAATTAGATATTAGTTTTATAAATTCTGAAGGAGCCACAACAAAAAACGGACGCGTAGCATTTATGTATATCGGTAAAAATCAGGACCTTCTTTATAGAGCTTGTAATCCTGATACAGAAGAATTTTACTCGCTTCACAGAGAACCATATGCTGAAGCACGCAGAATAGTTACTGGAAAGTGAGCCTCAGCTGCTTATCGAGATGATTTTATCAAAAATTGTTTTTAACCTGAGAATGGGAGAACAACCCAACACTCAGGTTTTTAACGCTTGGTCACCTGATAGGTTCATAGAGCGTATACAGTCGTCGTCTGTTCTCGGATCACCGTAACTTTGATCTTGCCGGGGTAGCTCATCTCTTCTTCGACTCTTTTAGCAAGGGTTCGGGCGAGTTGTGCAGCAGCCGTATCTCCTATCTCGCTGGAGTTTACGATCACGCGTAATTCCCGTCCGCTCGAAAGGGCAAAGCTTCGTTCGACCCCCGGAAACTCTTGTGCGAGTACTTCTAGTTTTTGCAGTCTTTGGATGTAGTTTTCAACGCTCTCTATGCGGGCGCCTGGTCGGCCTCCGGAGAGCGTGTCGGCCGCCGAGCAGAGGCTTCCTTCTACGGTGAGGGGAGCAATCTCGTTGTGGTGACATCCAATGCCGTTGGCAACTTCTTTGCTCTCGCCATATTTGAGAGCAAAATCATGGCCGATGAGTGCGTGTGATCCCTCTACATCATGTGGAGCCACTTTTCCTATGTCATGGAGCAAGCCGATTCTCTTTGCTAAGTTGGCGTCTAGCCCTAATTCCTCAGCCATCATCCGCATCAAACGACTCACTTCGACACTATGCTCGAGCACATTTTGCCCATAGCTATATCGAAATCCCAGCTGACCTAACAAGACGATGAGTTCAGGATGAAGTCCCATTACTTTCGCTTGCATCGCCGCCTCTTCACCTCTCTCCTTGATTCGCTTTTTGCTCTCTTTACGTACTCTTTCTACGACCTCTTCGATACGCGTGGGGTGGATGCGTCCATCTTTGAGCAAGAGCTTGAGGGTCTCTTTCGCAATCTCTTTGCGAATAGGGTCAAAAGAGGAGATTACAATAGCATGGGGCGTCTCATCGATGAGGAAATTTACACCGGTCGTCTTTTCGAGAGCACGGATATTTTTGCCCTCTCGTCCAATGATTCTTCTTTTCATCTCATCATTAGGAAGAGCGACAGTAGTGGTCACCGCATCTTCCTGTATCGGATGCGCCAATCTGTTGATGGCAGTAGAGATCACTTTTGAGGCTTGGACCTCTGCCTCTTCCTCTTTCTCTTTTTTGATGCGGAGAAGAGAGGAGAGGGTCTCATTTTCCACTTCTGCTTTTAGTTCGACCAGCAATGCTCGTTTTGTCTCTTCCCGAGAAAGGCCAAGAAGTTCTTCCTCTTTTTGCATGGTAGCTTGCATTTTCTCCCGCAGCTCTTCCTCTCTTTTATCTAAACTTTTCTTTTGCTTTTCAAAAAACAGTATACGTTCTTCCAAACGGTCATTTCGTTCCTGCAATCGCTTCTCTTCACGCTCTTTTTGCTGTCGCCACTCCTCCCCTTTTTTCTCGAGCTGCAGTCTGACGGTGTACTCCTCCTCCTTGAGAGAGACTTCATGTTTGGAACGGCGTGTTTCGGCTTCCACTTCTGCTCGCAAAAGAATGGCATCAGCCAGAGATTGGAAGCCGCCCTTCTTAATACGATAGATGATGTAAAAAGAGCTGAGACCCGCTGCAAAACCAAGGCAAGAGAGAATCAGGCTATTCACTTTCACTCCTCCGTAATGTCACGCGTACTTTTTCGACGCTTCTCTCCGAAGAGTTCAGGATTTCTAGATCAAATTTCTCATGATGGATCTTAAATCCTTGAGGAGGGATAGAGCCAGCTTTGTGGAAAACATATCCCCCGATTGTGTCATAGTCACCCTCTTGGGGAATCTGAATTCCGAATATATCTTCTGCATCGAATAGGCTCATACGCGCATCTACAATCCAGCCATCCCCATCTGTCATGGGGATGTAGAGCGTCTCTTCATCAAAGTCATACTCATCCGCAATCTCGCCTACAATTTCTTCCAAAATGTCCTCAATTGTGACGACACCCTCCGTCCCTCCATATTCATCCACAACAATCGCCATGTGTTTTTGCTGGGTACGGAACTCTTGGAGAAGTTGCGAAACACGTTTAGTTTCAGGAGCGTAACAGACACTTTTTATAAGAGGTTCGATAGAAGTATCTAAAATAGAGGCGTTTCTCCGTCCCTCTACCACATCCATATAGACTTGAGTGACGTCTTTGAACATTAAAATCCCGATAATGTTATCTATCGACTCTCGGTAGACCGGAATACGGCTATACCCCTCTTCGATGAGTTTAGGGGCCGCCGCTCTCAGGGTAGTCTCTGTAGGAAGAGAGAAGAGATCGATCCGGGGCACCATCACCTCACGCACGATCCGATCTTTGAATTTTACGACAGACTCGATCAACTTCTTATCGATTGCATCGAGACTCTCCTTATTGGTTGAGGATTGCAAGATGTGCAGGATCGTTTTCTGTGTCTCTTCAATGGGGTTTTCCTCTTTTGCGCGATATCTTCTGTAAAGGCTCTTGCTCAAAAGCAAGATAAAAAGAACAGAGAAGGGATAAGAGAGATAGAGAAAAAAGGAAGAGAAGAAAAGAGATCCTTTGAGCCCCGAGAGAGGGGATTTGCTCACCCAATATCGGGGAAAGAAGTCTCCAATAAGCAATACTGTGACAAATAGAATAGCGAGAATCAAAATCAGATAGTTGCTGGAGAGCGCGGTCAGGGGGGCGAGCCAGAAAAGCAGGAGCCCGGCAAAGGCAAAGCGGCTGATATTAGCCCCCACTCGCGTGGAAAAAATCAAGAGATCAAATCGTGCTTTACTAGAAAAAGTGATGTAGAGAGGGTAATAAAAAAACCGGCCCTTTAATGTAGGAAGTCTTTCTTGTACAATAGCCTCTCCCAATTTTGTGAGAGAATGCATTGTGACAGTAAGGAAAAACATCCATACTAGAAAAAGGGAGAGCAAAAAAATATAGAGAGCATCCATTTTTATTAAGATAGCAAGAAGAT
>JBJXGG010000095.1:0-19154 GCA_046153495.1 Chlamydiales bacterium | reverse complement strand
ATACCAAGTTGATGAGTGCGCTGGAATGCCCTCAGGTAGCGGAGCGATTTCACTTTGCAAGAGCGATCGAACACCTAGAAAAGGGTCGTCTCCTTCTATTTGTCGGAGGCACAGGTCACCCCTATTTCACTACCGATACAGCAGCGGCTTTGCGCGCTTCTGAAATTAAGGCTGATATTCTTTTGAAAGCAACAACAAGAGTGGATGCGATCTATGACAAAGATCCACTGCAGCATCATGATGCCAAACCGTTCACCAAAATCTCCTACGAGGAGTTTTTGGCAAGAAAGTTAGGTATTCTTGATTTGACAGCTATCACTCTTTGTATGTCGAACCGTATTCCGGTTCGTGTATTTAATTTTTCCAAATGTACTCTTTGGGAGGCTCTTGAAGGCTCTTTTGGAACATTGATAGGTATGTAAATAATGGATGTATTAAATGAAACTAACAAAAATATGCAAGCTGCGATAGAGCACTTGCAAAAAGAGTTGCGAGGAATCCGTACAGGACGCGCTAGTGCTAGTATGGTTGAAGGGGTAACCCTCCTGGTTTATGGAACACAGATGCGGTTGACAGATGTCGCCTCTATCTCCGTCCCTGAATCAAGACAACTGTTGATCTCTCCTTTTGACGCCAATAATGTGCATGCGATTGCCAAAGGAATTGAAGAGGCAAACCTCAACCTACGCCCTATTGTCGATGGACATGTGGTACGAATCAAAGTACCTGAAATGGATACTGCTGTCCGCCAAGAGATGATCAAAGTTGCCAAACGAAAATCTGAGGAGGCAAAAGTGAGCATCAGGAATATCCGCCGCGATAGCAATGAAAAAATCAAAAAGCAGAAAAGCGTAGGCGAAATTCCCGAAGATGTCATGAAAAAGAATGAGAAAAAAATTCAGGAATTTACTGACAAGTTTTGTAAAATGGTCGATGATCTCCTACAAGCGAAGGAAAAGGAAATCATGACTGTCTGACCTTGCAGTTAATCGCCAGAATCAGTAGAATATCCACACGTTCTGGCCCCATCGTCTAGTCAGGTCTAGGACACCGGATTTTCATTCCGATAACAGGGGTTCGAATCCCCTTGGGGTCAACATCTTTTACGACGGGTCTTTAGCTCAGTTGGTTAGAGCACCTCACTTTTAATGAGGGGGTCGATGGTTCGAGTCCATCAAGACCCAACCGTCTCTCCCTTCTACTTGGAAAGCGCTTTTTCAAATAGAATTTAAATTTGATCAACTATATCAATTTGCTCATAATTGCTCTCATCGATAAGATTTGATACATGCCTGAACGACCCCTTAACTGCACTGAGTGCAGAAAACCTATAAAAATCTGCTATACAGAAATAGTAGGCGATAAAGTCACCAAGTCCGTGATGTGCGCCGACTGTCCCCACCTCCAAAAACGGCTCTACGGAAAGGGGAAAGCTGGTATTGCTGGGGAGTCGATAAAAATTGAAACTTCCTTAGCCTGTGGAAATTGTGGCACAACGTTAGAAGCAATCCAGATGGGACATTCTTTAGGATGCCCCGAATGTTATAGCGTCTTTGCAGACATTTTAATCGATGATCTACTAAAAGAGAGCCGCATTTCTAAACACCTCACTTCCAATAAGAGAACACAACCTTTGCATATTGGAAGAACACCCGGTGAAGTGACCGAAGTAAGCCCTACATTGCGGTTAATCGCTTTAAATGAAGCTCTCGACGAAACCTTGATCCGCGAAGACTATGAACAGGCTGCCCTACTAAGAGATCAGATTGAAGCCCTAAAGAAGAAAGCCTCCAATGAAGAAAGAAAAGAGTGACTCACATCCGATATACAACCTAAAAAGCTTATGGGCAGACCATTCGCATAATATCTGGCTTGCTACTCTACTTAATGTGTCGCGTAACTTGGCGAAATTTAAATTCCCTCACAAGATGGATAAAGGGCGAAAAGAGCAAACGATGTCTCTTATTTTTGATGGCATGAAAAATTGTCCCGAGCTCTCCTCTCCTAAACTATTTAAGGCTGAGCAGATTGATATCATGGAAAAAGAATTTTTATTAGAACATTTTTTAGCACGGGAAGATTTTTATCAAGCACATGGAAATGAAGGATTTATTATTGATGCCTCTGGAAATTTTTTGGGTGTAGTGAATCTCAAAAACCACCTGCAGCTCCGTTTGGTTGACACAACACAAGAGTTAGAGAAATCATGGAATCATCTGGTAAGGATTGAGGGCGACTTGAGTAATCGCCTCGATTTTGCGTTCAATTCCCGCTTTGGCTTTCTAACAGAAGATCCCCGTTGTTCAGGAACTGCTTTACAAGTCTCTCTCTATCTACATATCCCAGCCACCATTCATACTGGGGAGCTTACTGAGCTTCTTGATCGCGAAAAGGATCAGGAGGTACAAGCGATAGGGCTTCAAGGGAAAGCGAATGAAATGGTAGGCGATATTTTGGTGGCCAGCAACAACTGCACGCTTGGTCTGACGGAAGAGTATATATTAACGGCGATGCGGATGTGGGCAACAAGAGCCGTGGTCACAGAGATCAATCTGCGCAAGAAGTTAATAGAAGAGCAAGATGAACATATGAAGAGCAAAGTAGCACGCGCTCTCGGTCTTTTAACCCATAGTTATCATCTGGAATTGATTGAGGCTTTGAATGCTTTGAGTTTAGTAAAGCTGGGTGTCGAGATTGGCTGGATCAAATCCCCTCCTAAACTCAATTTAAATGATATCCTTTTTGGCTGTCGCCGAGCTCACCTGATCCATTCGCTGCAGGAACCGATCGAGATGCCGGATCTTCCCAAGAAAAGAGCGACCTATTTACAGCAGATCGGAAATCAGCTCACCCTTACCATCTAGATTGTTCCGTGATAAAATTCGACGAGTTTACCAACCTGAGTTTGCAGGATGAAGTATTTGAGACCCCCCTCATAGGGGGTCATCAAAGCAATCTAATTGATAACCTGAGTTTTGGGTTGTTCTCTCTCATCCTCAGGGCGTTGTCTGGCTCCTCTTGCAATTTTTTGCTCGGATAATAGCGCCTTCGGCTATGATCTTCGCAAAACATTGCCAGATCATCTCAGACAACTCCTCTGATTACGAGGGAGAACAACCCAAAACTCAGGTTGATTTTAAATTTTTCTTATCATCTTGACGATTTCTTCTTGTTTTAGGTAAAATGCGTCCCACGAAGATTCTGCCTAAATAGCTCAGCTGGTAGAGCAACGCATTCGTAACGCGTAGGTCATCGGTTCGAATCCGGTTTTGGGCATATGTTTGACAGAAAGACCTTTCTCATTCTTTTATGGCTTAATATACTGACGGCCGTTGCTATGGCGACCTGTGTTTTCACAGGGCAGGTCAAAGTCTCTGTCGCCTGCTTTGTTTTCCCTGCTTCCAATATCTTTTTTGGCTTTTTGACTTTCCCAATCACTGATCTGATCGCCGACATTTTTGGAAGAAAAGAAGCCAATGTTACAGTATGGGTTGGGTTTTTTAGCCAGCTTTTGACGATCTTTATTTTAGAAGTGTGTATGCTTTTGCCTGGCGCTGGTGAAAAGTTAGGGGCTTTCCGGATGGGGGGGTGGAGAGTTTTTTTTGGCTCCTGTGTCGGATATTTAACAGCACAGTTTTGGGATGTCTATTTTTTCCACTGGATCAAAGAAAAATGGACCGGAGAGCGCCATCTTTGGCTGCGCAACAATCTCTCTACTTTTAGTAGTCAGCTCATCAACAGTGCCCTTTTCATGACCATCGTTTTTGGTTTCCATGACTTTCTTATCATGTTTCCAGGCTCGATTTTAGTGAAATGGCTGATTGCGTTGGCCGATACACCTTTTGTCTATTTAGGAAGATATCTCATCCGAAGAGAACTGAAAACCCAAGTCCAATCATGATGCTCCGTTTTTTCCTTTTACTTTTTTGCTGCGCCTCCCTTTTTGCCTCCCCTTTAGAAAATGAGAAGGGGGAACCTTCTGCGGCTCTCTTAGAAGTTCTCCAACTGCATGGAGTATCTCACGACGGAAACTGGGAAAGCATCGTAAAAGCGACCCAAGCATACAAGCGCCCTGAAGGAAAAGAACTGTTTGACTTGCAAAACGAAGAGGGAAGCCCCTTTTCTGTGATGTATGATCTTTGCGCACGATTGGGCATGACACAAACTGTCGAAGCCAGTCATAGCTCTTACCACTATGCCGCTGTTTTAGGAGCAACAGAGGCAGTGGTAAAGGAGCGATACGCATTTCTTGAGAGGGAGTGGGAGCGAGGCATCCGATTTGACCATTTGGTCTTGTTAACTGGGGATCGCCCTTTACAGGCATTTGAATCGGGGGGATCGAATGAGACAGAGATGATGCTGGCGCGTTTACCCAATCGTTGGGAAGGGCTCCCCTTGACAGTAGTAAACGCACCCAAGCCATGTGGAAAGCAGCGTCCAAATACAAGTGATACTTACCGCCTTTGGATGGAGATGGTACCTCAACCAGGCTCGGTGCTCGCAATATCGACACAGCCCTTTGTGGGACGGCAACAAGCCGTTGCTGATAACAATGTGCTAGAGGGCTTTTATGTAGAGACGGTGGGCCCCGGTTTTTCTTTAGAGTATCTGCAGGATCACCCCGGGGGATGTGCCATTCTGTGGGAAACAATTATACGGTGGATATTTGAAGAGCATTCTTCCTGAAGGATAGGATGAGAAGGGCTATTACGTGCGGCACTAAGATCAAAGCAAGAAAATAGTCTGCTGTTGCCCACAGAGTCGTCACATTCATCATTGTCCCCAAAAATACGAGCAGAGCGCTGCCCACATAAAAGATATTCACTTTTCGGTATTGAGTGAGATAGAGAAAGCACTGGGATCCGTTGAAACTATTTCCTAGAATGGTGCCAAAAGAGAAGAGAATAGCACTTGCTGCGACGATGAAAATCCCAAAATAAGAGAAGTAGTTTTTGAATGAGGTCGCGACCATATCTATTCCCAAAGGAAGTGTCGGATCCAACCAGGTTTCGGTAATCAAGGCGACGAGACTAGAGAGAATCAAGATAAAGCCCGCACTATATGTAGAAGCCATGGCCAACACTCCCTGATCAACAGGTGTTTGCGTTTCTGCCATACTGTGGGGGATAGTTTGCGTGCCAATCCCTGCCTCATTTCCATGGATCCCTTTCATGATACCCCATCGAAAAGAAGAGACAACCCCTCCTATCATCGCTCCAGTCCCAAAAGATTGAGGCGCCCAACAAGAAGACCAGATAACTTCAAAGATAGCCGGTAATTTACCTATATTGAGGGCTATGATCCATAGGGATGCGCCGACATAAAGTAAGAACATAACCGGGACGAGCTTAGCAGAAAAAGAGGCGATCCGCTTAATGCCGCCAATCAGTATGATCGTGACAAAAAGGGATAGAAAAAGGCCGGTCGCCCATTTCGGGATGCCATAACTACCCAACAGAGGGGAATCCAACATCGCGCCCAACTGATTCGCCTGAGCCGCTGACCACACCATCATCAGGACAAAGCCGCCGAGCGCATACCACTTGGCTAGGAGAGGAGAAAAAGCTTTTTCCAAGTAAGACATCGGGCCACCCTTCACATGGTCTCTCTCCACACTACGATAAGATACCGCAAAACTTACCTCTGTAAAGTTGATCGCAGCACCCAAAAAGGAGGCAAGTAAAAAACCCAAGACTACACCTGGTCCCCCAATTTTGATTGCAATAACAGGAGCTACTATAGTCGAAATACCCAAGGTAGTTGACATCGCCGTAAATAATGCACTGCGTGCATGAATGGTCTGCTTACCGACACTCTGTCTAGCAAAAAGAAGCTTGAACATAGTAGGAATTTTTCTAAATTGGACAAAACGAGTCTTTATTGTGATTATAAAACTCACAATAATCATTAACAAACCCGATAAAAAGAGAAGTAGATCACCCATAACTGAAAGTATTATACTCTATGAATGATTTCGTGTGATCTAAAAAGAATACTTTAATCTCATCAGGGGAAAGCTGTGCTCTTTTTGATTCACTTTGTTGGCATAATTGGAGTAAAGCTTCTCATTATAGTGTTTTGCTGAGAGTCCTGCTCCGTAGATACCACCAAAATACCATCCGCCCTCAATACTGAGAGTTAAAATGCCAGCGGGGTTATTCCCATGGGCAAAAAAGTGGGCTGCTGTAGCGGCAAAAAGAGAGTTCACGAGGATAGAGGTAATTGCTGTTTGCTTCTGTCCTAGATACCAATATCCTGCTCCAGGAAAGAGGGCATTGAGCATCTCCGCTTTCTTAATAGATTTCGCTCCCTTTCGATAGCCCGAAAGCATAGAGGCGACTACTGCGTATTCCGCTTGCTCTTCCTCAAGTTTTTTAAAATCTCCCTTTCTCAACGCAGAATAAAGGGTAATTTTTGCTCCTTCACTTGGCTCATGTTTCTGCAGAAGATTGAGAATATGGGCAGCACACTCCTCTTTCCCTAGTTGACAATAGCTTTCATAGAGAATCATCAAAAGGTCGGTATAGGCAGGAAACCTCTCATCTACACGCACAAGATCGGTAGACTCTACTGAATAAGCGACTTCGATGTATTTCTTCCCTAGAAAATAGGCGAGTGTCACCGCATATTGCACTTCTAGATGGCGCGCATTTTCGGTAGGAGGCATCAAACAGAGCGCACTTTTAAAGTTGGTAATCGCTCGGAAAAGGTCGAAGTCTGCGGCGAACATCAAACCTATGCGGTACTCTTTGCCCCAATCGCTACACGCCTCTTCCTCAGTAAGAGCAGGGAAAGGGGAGACAGAGAATTCCTGCGGCAACGCAAGGAAACAACGTCTCTCCCTTTGTATCTCTTTGGGGTGCGGGGGCGCAGTCACCGTAGGTTCAAAGGTGCGCGGTGCACGTACACAGGAGATCATACAGAGAGAAATAATAGATATAACTAAACGCCGCATAATTCGTGCAATTACTCTTCCCAATCACGCTTACATTCAATAGGAGGGTATGTCTCACACTCCGGAGCAGTTTCAGGCCCTTCATCTACTAATGATGCTGGATTTGAATCCCAGTTATGCCTATACCCTTCCTCATTTGTCAAACGAATCGACTCTTCGATATTCGTCACTACGTGTGGTCGGATAAACATAATAAGGTTGCTCTTTTCACGCTGCTCGATATTCCGACTGAACGTAGGGCCGATCAAGGGTAGTGTTCCCAAACAAGGTATGCCGGAACGAGTATAGGTTGTCACGTCACGCACGTGACCACTCATTACCAGGAAACAACCGTCTGGCACATGCACCTTTGTAGAGGCGAGGATTTTCTCTGTCGTAGGATTCAAGGTGGTTCCCTGCCCACTGACGACTTCGGCAATGGTCTGGTCTACTTGAAGGCTCACAATATTGTTTGGGGCAATCGTTGGGGTTACCTTCAATTGCACTCCTACGTCTTCATATTGGATGTTTTGGGTAGTCGCACCAGTCACTCCAACAACTGTACTTGTCGTTTGATAAGGAATATTGCTGCCGACAAAGAAGGAGGCTGTTTGTGTATCTTCGGTCATAATACGTGGGTTCAAAACAATTGTTGTATCCGATTCCTCTTCGAGCGCACTCACCAAAGCTCCCAACGTAAGGAAGGAGACACCATTGTGTTTAATAATATTCCCGATAATACCTAAACCAAACGCGGAGGTAGAGTTGGAAATGTCACTAAATCCAGCCAAACTGCTCGGCGTGGGTAATGGGACATCACGCCCTGGGTTAGGAATCGCGGGGGGATTATTCGTTGGATTTGCAGAGATATAGCGAGCCCCCGGCTGAGTAGAGCTGGTTCCTTGAATATTCGTTCCCGTTTGCGAATTACTCAAAAGTCCAGAGGCATAAGCCAACTTATCTTGCTCATCCCCGAGAGCAATCCACTGCACACCAAAGTCAAAAGAGTTACGCAATGTAGTATTAATAATCAAAACTTCTAGATAGACTTGCTTCGGCGGCTGATCTAGATCTTCGAGCAGCATCACGATCTTTTCTACCGCATCTTGTGTTCCTGTAACCACAATAGAGTTATTCGCCTCAATCCACTGCACCGTATAAAGCGAGTTGATCAACTCGATGTTCGTCACGTTGGCAAACTGGAGGTTTGTTCCAACTTCCTGTAGCGCTTGAGAAATCTCTTTACCATGGTGATAGCGCAACTTATACATAAAAATGTTGTTGTTCGCCATCGAACTGGATGGAAGGTCTGCTACATCCGTCACATCAGCTGCATCGAGAGACTCCAAAATCTGCAGAGCTTTATTAATCAAGTAGGGTGTAGAGACAATAAAAATTTTGTGCGCTGAAGGCTGCGCAATCATCTGCATCGGATTATTCTGAATCAAAGGAGCCAAAATCTCTCTGGAATAGGCTACAAGAGCGGCAGGATACGCGCTCTGCACATGATATTCTGCGATTTCAAAAGCAGCATTCGGCGTGTCAAGCGCATTCAAAAGATCGGCTATTTTATCGACGTTTGAAGTGATGTCCGAAACGATCAAATGGCGAGTCTGTAAGGAGACTTCAATCACAGCATCTTTAGATAGTAGAGGTTTCACAATCGTGCCAATTTTATCTGGATCTACGTTGTAAAGACGGAATACTCGCGTAATAATCGCCGTGTCACAAGCCTCATTCACATTCTCGTCCGTGATGACTTTCGATACTTTGGAAAGAGATTCGTTGCCATAAATAAGCACTGTCCCTCCTTGCTCGACGACAGAGAGACCGTGCATCTTTAGAATTTGGAGAAGAGCTGAAGTGAGATCTTCTGAGCCCATAGCCTCTTGAGAGACCATCGTCACATTGAACTGCAATTGCTCCTTCTCAAAGATAAAATTTACTCCAGAGATTTTACTGATGAAATGGAGTAGCTCGATGATGCCGATATCTTCAAAGTTGATTGTATAGCCCTCCTGCTCGGGACTACATTCCGCACTCTTGTATTTACCTACCTCGTCGCTCTTCAAC
This sequence comes from Chlamydiales bacterium, assembly GCA_046153495.1. Lineage (GTDB taxonomy): Bacteria > Chlamydiota > Chlamydiia > Chlamydiales > JAAKFR01 > JBJXGG01. Next base: position 10,147 of record JBJXGG010000095.1, on the reverse strand, counting down.
TGGTAAATCCGACTGCGCGAAGCGCTTTTATTCATGAAATGATCTTCGGTAGGAAAGACGTGTTGCCTTTGCTGCACAGGAATGGTATTCGAACCTTGCGTTGTCTGTTGCTCTACTTTGCCCTGTAAAGCAGCAGAAGGAGTGATATCGATCATGGTTCCTGCGGGAACATCATCTTTCGGCACTTCATAATAGAAGCTATTTCTTGTTCGTACTTTAGGACGACAATCACACTCTGCACAATCGGCAAGTTCATCTGTTTCAGATAGATGTTCATCGGGAAAGAGATATTCCAACGAAGAGAGCGTGCTCTCCGCGGGCAGCGGAAATGTTAAAAGAAGAAAAAGAGAGGTTAATGTGCCAGTAAACTTAAGTCGCATCGCAGTTCATTATATTGTTGTACATGTATTGGGTATAGCTAAAATCATTTTTTTTCGTAAACGAGCTATACAACCTACAAACATGTTTTCTCATTGTCCCCATCGTAGCAAATCGCATACCAACCGATATCGAGCGGAAAAAAATAGCCACGAATCGTTATGTCCGCGCTATAGAAATAACCGTGATCAGACGTTCTAACAAAGAGCGCCCTTTTTGTCCTGATATACGACGGAAAATCGCTTCTGCTTGTTTTTTAGGTGGTAACAGATGATTCTCCTGCAAGGCTGCGACAAACTGATTCTCATCAAAAGCGGTATCTTCACTATTTTTTTTCGCTCCCCCTTGGAAGGTGTGTAGTACGCAAGTATCTCCTACGCCCCAATTCGCTTCGACTTCCATCACGTCTAAATTACGATTTGTTCCAAGAGCTGGATTGTCAGCAGACAGAGGGCGAGGTGTCTGTGATCCTGCGGGAACCATCCAGAGCGAAGTATATCCACAAGAGATATAAGCTAGGCGATTCTCATGAGGAAACAGGGTGAGGAAAGAGAAAGAGAATTTGGGGTGGTTTTTCCCCTCCATTAATCGACTATTAAGCAAGGCAACAAAAGCTCGTGGATCTTGTGTACCGTGACAAAGCGCATGTACCATTCCTCGAAGCATGGCAATCTGCAGCAACCCTTCTACTCCTGTGCAAAAAGATTCCCCCATTGCGATATTATAGATACCCTCTTTTTGCTGAAAAAAATCATAGTATACGGCAGAAAGAGCCATATTACAATTCGATGCGATCCCCATTTCTATCCTATGCCATTTGGGTAACTCGCTCGGAATGAGTAGGGATTGCGCCTCTTTGAGATCTTCATTCAATTCCCCTGCAAAGTCACTGCCCCGCATATCTTGTTTTAACGCATCGGAATGCATATACGTAGTGATATCTTTCACAAAATCCACAATATCTTCATACCGATTTACAGGATCGGGTTGGAGTGCTTTTGCCAGCACTCTCTGCAACCCCTTAGGAGCCATAGCTATATGAATAGTGCCGTGGGACAGTCTTCCCAAAATCAATTCGTACGTAATCACGCCCAGCGAATAGATGTCGGTAGAAAAACTTACATTACGCAAATCTTGCCGCTGTTCTGGACTCATGTAGGCTGGTGTTCCAACAAGCCGTTTGATCTCCTCTTGCGACTTGTCGGTATAGAGCTGAGAGATCCCAAAATCAACAATTTTCACTCCCCCTTGCGCTGTGAGAAGAACATTTTCCGGCTTTAAATCTCGATGAATAATACCATGCACATGGAGATGGGTGAGCGCGTGTCCAATCTGGACAACGATTTCCAAGGCTCGTTTGAGCGACATCGCTTGTTGTAAAATCATCTGCCGGAGCGATAACCCTTGCACAAATTCCATAGCGATATAGAGCCCTCCCTCCCATTCTCCATGTCCTACGAGTTTAACGATATTGGGGTGGTTAGTGATCTCTATGATTTGCGCTTCATGCATGAATCGCTCCACCATATCTTGCCGTGACACCAACTTCGAAGAGAGTGTTTTGATCGCAAGCGGCTCTTTTGTCTCAGGATTAAGACCCAAATAGAGCACGCTCATCCCCCCTTTATCTAAAAGAGATTCAATCTTATATTTCCCCACCTTGGAGGGGATCTGTTCGCTTGTATCGTTAGATTGCGGAGGTGTTGTCATAGTCACTTTTTTTTCCATAGCACCTAGAGAGCTAAATTTTGGGGTTCCCTCCGCCGGAATCAGAGCAGCTTATCCAGCAGATCAGAAGGAGAGAATCCGCACGCCTAGCGATTCACCCATCCGAATGAGTTCTCCCTTTCCTACTTTTTTTCCGTTGACGACGAGATCGACTCCTTGCTCGGGAGCGACGTTGAGCTCAATAAGATTGCCGGGCGAGAGCTCTGTCAACTCCTGTACTGTCATCCTCACACGTCCTACCTCTACCTTGAGATTGATAGGTAATTTCTCAAAATCTTGCTTCTTAGAAACAAAATTCCCTTCGAGAGCGATCTTCTCGTCTTCCACTTCCAACTCTTCCATTTCTTCATCCATCGTATTTTCTACCTCTTGATATAGGGGGTAATCAGAGATTTTGACACCGCCGCTTTTAATGCGCCCACGAAAAATCGGTTGCCCTCCTAGATTCAGCGTCACTCCCCCTTTTTTCTCTTCTGGGTTGTAGGAACAACGATCTAAGATCACAAAGTCTCCCAGCTTTACATTCTTCCACTCTTCTATGCTCAGCTGGGTCTCGCCTACATCGAAAGTGATCTCTACTGGCACCCGACCCATTCCCTCTTCACCCAAAGAGGGTTTCCGCATATGGACAAACTGTGCTTTACAAGCCTTGCGAAAAGCTTCGGGGATCAATATACGTCCCCAAATCGTTTTTTTTCCCAAATCCAAGGAGACATCCGATATAAAACACTTGGTATTTTGGAGTTCTTTCCGAATATCTAAAGGGGTATCTCCAATTCTCGGGGAGAGAGGGGCCATATATTTCAGCGTCTCTAATGCCTGCAAGACCTCTAAAGCTAAATAGTGAAAAAAGCCTTCTGCTAACTCTCCATCAAAAAAGGGAGTAGCCGCCTTCATCCCCCCCAATAAATCGCTCATCAGCTCTTTCAAATCTTGCTCACTCACCACAAAATAAAGGGGCGTCTCCAGGGGTGTCCACTCAATGGTGAGCGTGGAAATATTCTCTCCCAATCCATCAAAGAGCTGCTTAGATTGCATCCACCCTTTTTCCGCGTGCGATAACTTTAAGAAAGATCTGGCAAAGAGTTTGCATAAAATCTCCTCCAACCTATTTAAGGGAACTGCTGATGGTAAAGCAAACTGCGGTTTTTCATCTAAATCGAGCAAAGCCGCATCTATCTGTTTAATCCAATCTAAGGAAGCGTGGGTCACTTCGGAAACCTCGTGTTTTTTGCAATATAACCAATGTGTCGTATTTGATCAATCCTCTCTCTCTTTTGGCTTTTCCACTCGTCTGTGCTCTCGACCTCCCCCTTGCTCACCCTCTCTGTGACGGCTCTCTCCTCCTCGGAACATATCGAACGGTTTCTCCACCTTTGGCGGTGCGATCACCACGGTCTCTCCTAAGCTCAATTGCGAAATAGTCAGATTCCTTTCACTCATCTGTTGTTGCAGCTGTTGTAGCTGCTGTTGTGCCAGAGCAAGTAATTTGGCTGCCTCCTGCTGTTGGTTGGCGTTAGGGAAATCAAAATGAATCAAGATATTTTTTCCTTCAATTTTGACCTCTAGTTTCGCTCCTTGGAAAGCTGTTGGGAGAGTAGCATCATCTTTTTTGAGAGTAAGAGTAGCCAGATCTCCGCTCTTGCTGACCTGCATCGATGCTACTGTCTTATAGACAACAGCCATTTTGGCCACCTGCTCTGCTTGCTTTGCAGTCTGAGAGGCCTGCGGCCCTTCTGCTTTCTGAGTGCCGGCTGTTTTTATATCGACCTTCCCCTCACCAAATTGTCCCTGAATATCCCCCCCGGGATCTTTTTTCTCTTTCTTTTCCAGCTTGAATTCTTTCCCTGGCTCTTTCTCCGTTTTGTCACCTTTCGGTTCATTAGTTTTTTTTTCGGAAGGGATATTCCCGACAGGGCGTACTCTCGTCATTTTTCATCTCTTTTTTGTCGTTTATGAGATTCATACATCAGCTGGCCAATCTCATCATGCTCCTTTGCCTCTTCTCTTGCCAGCTCTCTCTTCATCTCTTTTTCCCACTCTTGACGGTGGATCACGAGCTTTTCCTCGTCCATCCTTTTCTGCTTGAGATCCGCCTTCGCATCCGCAAGATTTTTCTCTGCGATTTTAACCTGCTCTTCTTGCTTTTTAACTTTCTCTTCCTCTTTTGCAAGGCGCTCTTTCGCTACTTCTAAATAGGCCTTCATTTGGAGCACTTCATCACTTGTCGTTCCCCCATCAAGAGCGGCTCGCAATTGTGCCAACTTATCCGCATAGTGCTGCTTGGCTGCATCTCTCATCTCTTTCAATCGATGCAACTTCTCTTCCTCGACCGCGAGCGCGATTTTTTTCTCCTCTACAACCTTCTCTGCCTTTCTCACACGATCGTGTTTTACAGCCAGAACTTGTTCTAGAGGATATTTCTGTTTTGCCATAAGATTTATTTAAATAGCGCTTTTAGTTGCTGCAAGGTCTCTTCAAAAGAAGACTTCTCACTAATAGTTTGCTTCAAAAAGCGGTTTAGCTTGTCGATGTGATCAATTGCGTAGTCAGCATCTTTATCAGATCCTCGCTTATATTCTCCGATTCGGATCAACATCTCATTTTTTCGATAATTAGCAAGCACTGTACGCGCTTTGCCGATCAGTTTCAACTGCTCTTCTGTTGCGACTTCCGTTACAAGACGAGAAATAGATGCAAGCACATCGACCGCAGGATAATGATAGGCTTGCGCTAATGTATTTGATAGCACAATGTGGCCGTCCAAAATCGATTTTGTCTCGTCCGCCACCGGTTCATTCATATCATCGCCTGCAACGAGCACTGTATAGAAGGCTGTAATGGAACCTACATCCGAATTTCCCGACCGTTCCAATAGACGAGGGAGAGTGGAGAAGACAGAAGGAGTATAACCGGCTCGGGCTGGGGGCTCTCCCGCGGCAAGGCCCACCTCTCGTAATGCCCTTGCAAAACGGGTCACGGAATCCATCATCAAGATCACACTTTTTCCCTGATCACGAAAATACTCAGCAATCGCCGTCCCTACATACGCAGCATTCAGACGGAGTTGAGAGGCTTGATCTGACGTCGAGACCACAATCACAGAGCGGGCTAACCCCTCCTCTCCCAAATCTTTCTCCATAAACTCTCGCAACTCTCGACCCCGCTCACCGATCAAAGCAATGACGTTCACATCTGCTTCAGCATTGCGCGCAATCATCCCGAGTAAGGTCGATTTACCGACACCCGCTCCTGCAAAAATACCTACCCTCTGGCCACGTCCACAGGTGAGCATTCCATCGATACAGCGAACCCCTGTACACATCGGCTCATGAATCCGCTCCCGTTTCAACGGGTCGGGAGGAGCTTGGAAAATAGGATAACTCTCATCGAGATTTAAGGGACCTTTTTTATCTACATCCAACGGCTCTCCCAGCCCATTCAAAACTCGGCCAAGAAGCCCATTGCCCACTTTGATATGCAAAGGCATCCGCGTGGGAATCACTTCCGAAGAGGGTCCCACACCTGTCATCTCTCCTAAAGGAGAAAGAAAAACTTCGTTCTGTGTAAATCCGACCACTTCTGTAAGAAGCGGATTGTCTTGCTCCCGCTTTACCAGACAGACTTCGCCTATCCGTACTTGAGGTACAACTGCTTTGATCAACATACCCACCACTTCGGTGATGCGTCCCATGACCGTAGTCAGTTCCACCTGCTCTAGGCTTGAGATCAGCTTTTCGAAGTCTCGGGATTGCGCCATACAATTAACCCAACTGCGTACTCATGATTGTTTTGATACCAGAGACAGTCGATCCTAAAATGCTAGAAAACAACTCGCCTCGTTGCGTCGCTCGTTGGATACTGTATTGCAGTTTCATGTAGGTGCCAATAGAGGGCTTTTTCGTGTTAGCAAGATATTCGAGAGCGCCGTTCAAAGTTTTTTGACTCCCCTGAATCCAATTCGTTACGTGGGAGATGACGTCTTGGTTCTTCCCACGTGTGACGTTTACATGCTGGCCACCACTATTTTGTGCGATGGCACGCATATCAGGGTTCATCTTATTGGAGAGTTTTTCAAGAGCCTCAAGGTGTTCGCTAGAGAGTTTTTTCGTAACATCAGGATTATTCAGCTGAGCTCTCGTCTGTTCGAGATTATTTTGCAGCTTATTAAGCTGTCCACTCAACTCTTCGGGCGTCGTTTGGGGACGTGGTTGTCCTGAGTCCTTTGCTACATCCATAGGAGAGGGTTTAGCCGTCTGCGCCCCTTGAGCACCCTCTGTTTCGGGTTTTGCCTCTTGCGGCATGGCAAATTTTTTGCCAGGCGCCTCCTCTTCCTTCCCTCCGATTTCAGGTTTTACTGGGCCCTGGCCGGGTGATCCTGGGATAGGCATGATTCCGGGATTGTTCGAAATAGGATCTGGCATAATAGGCTACCTTAATTACTTGCTTTTCTGTTGTAGTTCACTCTCCCAATCGAGCAAAGACTGCGCTAGCTCTCGTGTAGAAAGAGTATCACATTTTTCTATCACCTCATGAGCGAGATCAGCCGCCTTTTTCAAGCTAGCGATCTTCTCATCGGTAGTGCCATCTTGAAGAACCGAAAGAATATGTGCAAAAGCTAAAAAAGCTTTAGCGCGATAATTTTTCTTTTCGATGATTAAAATCTCTTCAAAATGCTTCTTTGCTCCTTTCACATCCATCTTGTGTAAGGCGATCAAACCAAATCCCATCTTCTTAGAGACTTTCGTAGGATCGATCACATCTGCTGCATTAAACAGCTTTTTTGCGCTCTCCTCATCTCCTTGCTTTATCGCAATCAATCCCGATTCCACAAGCAATGCTAAATCTGAGCTAAACTCTTCTAAAAGTGTTGTCATTCCTTTAAACCCTTTGAACGGTTAATATTTTAACTCTATCTATTATTGTCCCTTAACGGCACGTGCCATCGTCATCATTTCGTTGTGAATTGCACTCAATGTATTCGACACTGCCTCAATATACTGAGACATAATCTGCATATGAAACTGCATATTAAACATTGTCCCCAAGTTCACTGTACCACTCGACGATTTTTCCAACTCACTCAAGTATTGCTTCACATTGTTTACGTATGAATTCATACCCGCAATCATCTGCTGGACGTTAAATGACGCCCCGCCACCTCCACTAGACATATCTCCCCCTCTTATACCATTTTCTTATTGACGCGCTGCATCACTTTTTGTACAGCAAGATATCCATGCAACAATGTTTGTGCTTGATCAAACATCTTTTTATCTTTCCCTTCTCGCAAAAGCGTTTTCAGCTGTTGGATTCTCTCTTCGACCTGCTCTTTCATGGCACGTAACTTGCCAGGATCCTTCATGTCTTTCTCTAGGTCAAAACTCATCTCCTCGACCTTCTTTTTCTTTCCACTCTCCATACCAAACATTGGCACTCTCCTCCACTTAAAGAAAACCCTACGGGTAACCTTTATTTATTGTATTCAAGTTTATATTTCAACCCATCCTTTTCGAAGAAGATTGAGTTGGGTTGAATACTCATTAACGTCATTCCATCAATTACATCCCCGCGGGATAGAATTTTTCCATTCACGACTACGTTGATGCTCACATTTCCATGTTTTGAATATCCCGTTACATTGTATCTGCCGGGATACCGCTGGTTCAGGTTGATCACCTGCTCTTCTGGAGCGACGATCACCACATAATTCTGTACCTGACGGACTCCTGGAGTCTGCTTAAACTGATCAACTATCTGTTGGAAATTGTACGCCTGCGATGAACTCACATATCCCGCGAAAGTTAACTCTCCCGATGCAAAGGCGACAGCAACCGCTCCGAATCCCTTTTGTACCAACTCGGAGGAGATCTCTTCTACGATCTGCTGATCAACAATTACCCTGTTCTCAAGCAGATTGAGATAGTTGAAGTGAATATTCATGTAGTCAGTAAGATCGGCAGCTTGCTTTTCTGTTTTTAAATATCCATTCAGAACAAAAACAGCAGGACGGGGAGAATGCATACTAACACCTTTAAAGTCACTGATTTTTGACAAAAGGATATTCATTTCCTGCCAAACAGCTTCATCATTGACCACGTTATCTTCAACCCCTTTTAGAAAAGGAAGGCCGTTGAGGTTATAGAAAAGTTCATTTTTCTCTACACCAGTAGAGACATGTCCCACCAAGAACAATTTCTTTGTCTGTACGTTATATGTGAACTTCACGCCTGGAAAATCTTGTACTGCCTCTTTGATCTCTGTCATGTAGTTTTTGGGAACAGGTTCTAGTTCTTTTGTCTGAAAAAGGGAGATAGTCCCGATACCCAACAAGATGGCTAGACCCACTACGATACTCACAAACATTGCGGTTCCACCACTCACTTTTGGCTTGGAGGGCTCTACAGCTTTTGCAGCAACTTCTTCTCGTTCTCTCTCTTCTTTCTCTTCGACTTCCTCCTTAACCTCTTCCTTCTCTCTTTTTGATTGCTCAAAAGCGGGAGTGATGATCGTCTCTTGCGGCGCGTCTCTATCGATGATAAAGAAGGCGGAGGTACCCAAAGAGACGACGAGATTCGGTTTTAACGGTACGCTCCCAGAAACCTGCTCTTGATCAATCACAACCCCATTGCGACTCCCTAAATCCTCGATAGTTAATATCCCTTGTTCGCTCAGCTTGAGACGTGCATGTTCGCGAGAAACGCTCAAATCGTGGAATACAATATCGCAAGAAGTGGTATCTGTACCGATGGTATATTCGCGCCCCATATCCAGCGCAAATTCTGCACCTGTGTTAGGACCTGCAATCACTTTGAGGAGGAATCGAACAGAAGGCGTAAGATCGACAGAGATTTGGGGAGAGAGTTCTTCCTCTTCGAACAGGGGCTCTTCCTCAAGGGACTCCTCTTCAAATCCCTCTTCGTGGAATTCCTCTTGGGGCTCTTTTTTAGGCTCTACAGTTCGAGGTATATCGACATCTTGGGGATGTTCGGCCTCTTCTTTTGCTTCGCGATCGATCTCTTCTGTCGTCCATTCTTCTGCAGGGGCGCTCTGTTCCGCCTCAGTATCTGATACGATGGGAAAAATCGAATCTTCGCCCTCTTCACGAAAAAGCTGCTCTGACTCCGAAGTAGTTGGCAATTCAAGCTTCTCAGCGCCTTCGTGGCTCATCTCTTCAGAGGCAGCTATGAGCTCTTCTGCCTTTTTCTCATCCCTACCCTCGTGACTCATTTCCTCGGAAGAAATAGCCGGTTTTTTCGGTTTTCTCTGATCTCTGCCCTCATTGCTCATCTCTTCAGAAGGAATAGTAGGTTCCTCTGCCTTTTTCTCATCCCTACCCTCGTGACCCATCTCTTCTGTCTCTCCGAGAATTTCCGAAGTAGCTCCCTCGCCCTCCACTACTTCCATCTCTTCGATCTCTTCTTCTACTTCTCCCCAGTCGTCGTCAACCTCCTCATCTCCTTCCCATCCCTGGTCTGAAGCTTTTGGTTGATCTTTTGCCGAAGAGGGCTCTCTCTTCCACTCCTGCCCTGAAGCTATCCCGAATTCCTCTTTTTCCTCTTTTACAGACTCCCACTCTTGCGCTCGACGAGATATCTCTGCATCATTTTCACGACTCCACTCCTCAGAAGATTCTGTTGTTCCGGGGAGATTGCGCAAATCTAAACTACTATCAACCGAAAACTCTTCGGGATGCTCTATACCAGAGGTAGTGCTCGTAAATATTGCTGTACCAGGCGCCCCCTCAGGGTAAAATTCGAAGACCGTCTCCCCAACCTGGAGACGATCTCCACCCATAAGAATCACTGCATCGACGAGCGCCTCACCATTAAGTAAGATGGGAGCCGTCTCGCTGAGATTTTCTATAAGATAGCCCTCTTCTGTCTTGCGACAAATCAAATGACGTCTCTCAGCCTTAGGATCTTCTATCACCAAGTGGCACTGGTCAGGATCTCTTCCCAATACCCACTCTCCTCCTCTTTCCAGCGAGAGAATCAGTCCTTTCAATGCCCCTTCAATGGCGATTAACTCAGCTACCATG
>JBJXGG010000094.1:0-3822 GCA_046153495.1 Chlamydiales bacterium | reverse complement strand
GTGCTAATATAGTCAAAGAAATTGAAGCTTTGTCTATTCCAATGACAATTGTCAATCTCCTTGGATTTAATAGCGGGGATTGGACTCAAGGAACCTCTGTACACACAGAAATTGTTGGATGCTATTTTGTCGAAGGAGCAGAAGCTTATCTGAAACTCGGGCAACGGATTGAATCTATTGTAGAAAAGTTTGGTTCTATCACTTTTCATGAGTTTCAGTCTCCAACGATCAACTCTTCTTCTGAGACTGAAATTGTTTTCAGTGCGGCGCATAAAGCAGAAATGACAAAGATTCAGAGGCTTGAAAATTGTAAAATGGCTGCTGAAGATTTTTCAGAATATTTGAAAATTGTTCCTGGATGCTATTTCTTGATTGGTGCAGGAGAATCTAAAGCAGCTCTTCACACACCTCTGTATGATTTTCCTGATGAAATACTAGCACCTGCTGCTCAATTGATGATTCAAATTGCTATGGAATATAAATAAAAATCCTTTGTTGTAGATTGATTTTATGAAAGATACAGCTCAAAAAGAAAAATTCATTCAACTGCGTGCGAAGGGACTTTCGTTTCATAAAATTTCCAAAGAGATCAGTACTTCCAAACCCACCCTTCTCAAATGGAGCGAAGAATTTGAAGATGAGATCGCTAACCTCACTTATCTTGAAACAGAAGCCCTTCTAGAACAGTATCAGTTGGCCAAGCTGCGCAAAATCGAAGCATTTTCCCTCGTCCTTCATAAAGCTCTTGAAGAATTCAAAAAGCGTGATTTCTCAGAAGTTGCGACAAAAGACCTTCTTTCCATTATATCTTCACTGGAATCCAAGCTGAAAATCGAGTTAACACCCATCGAGTATCAGACAGATCAACGCCAAGATTTTTTTGCTGAAGATGACATCTTACCAAAGCGAAAAACCTTACCGTTACTTTACTGATTTTTTCCCGAATCTCATGAGTACGTGGAGAGATTATCCAAAAAATGCTCTTTTCTTAAAAACTTACATTGATGTAAGCTTTTAGCAAAAGTAGATATCCATAAAGGAGCTTGTTCATGAGCGAACAAACTGACGAATTGTCGACAGACACCCCATTTAAATTGCCCAGATCACACCTAGAAATCACGATGTTCCGAGGCGATCACTTCGCAATCAACTTGGCTAAAGCTTATGAATCTCAGAAATGCCAAGAACTGATCAAAAGCTTCCGTTCAAGAGTTTTGGCTCTTAAAAAAGAGGATGCTACATATCGCACATTGTCTCATTGGGATGATATGGAATTGTTAGAATGTGAACGTGATGGAGAAAAGGGATGGAGACGTTTTAATCTAACCGAACGTTTATGGGTACAGGTAATCATTCAGCTTCGCAAATTGGGGCTATCTCTTGAGAAAATCAAGCTCAGCAAACCCTTCTTTTTTGAAAAAATATCGGATAGTTGTTGGATTACCTACGCTGAGTATTACTGTCTCTCTGCATTCGCTATTGGACGCCCTGTGCAATTCGTTGTTTTAGAAGATGGACAAGCTGAGTTTTTGGATCATTCGGAACTTAGAAGTGCGAAGCAATGGACTTCTCTAGGACATTTTATTTCTTTAAGTGTAAATAGCTTGCTTTCGACGGTCTTGCAGAAGCCCTTAAAGGTCAACTATCCCTTGGAAAGAGAGGTTAGCATAGACCAACACGAAATATGTGATCTCATAGACACAGAAGATTTCGATTTTCTCAAAATTGTTAAAGACAAGGGAGAAATGGCGGGGTTTGAGTACCAAAAATCGTTCTCAGGAAAAATTTCCGAGAAAGAGCTTACAGATGGTTATAACAACTACGAAATAAAGAAAAAAGTTGTAGATGGTCATATCACATCTCGTACAAGAACTGTGCGAGAAAAAAGCAGGGGCCGAAAACAATGATTCTTTTTTCATATCTTGTGCGGTCGACCACTGCACTTTTTGGACAAAACAAACCGAATGATGACCTCAGAGGTTCTGTTACCCAACAATGTAATGGAAATGCTTTCACTGACAGCCTGTCACGAAATCCTCAACAAAGCTCGGAAGAAATATTCTGAAGCAGAAATTAAAATTATCCGAGAAGAACTAACAAAATTGAGTCGAGTGGAATATGAATTTTACCTACAAGCCAAAAGAAATAAAAGGGAGGAAGAAAGCCTGCATCTACACGAGAGTATCTACGGAGGAACAAGCGATACACGGGTACAGCCTGAAATATCAGGAAGAGATACTTAAACTTCAGTGCCAAAAAGATGAGGTGGACATTGTTCGGCACTTTCAAGATGATGGGTACTCAGCCAAGACTTTTGAGCACCGGCCAGCCTTTTCAGAACTGTATGAATATATCAAAGTCCATCCCAAAGCTATAGATTATGTTTACGTTCTCAGATGGGACCGATTTTCTCGCAATGTTACTCAAGCTTACGTAGAGCTGGATCGTTTAGAAAAGTTAGGAGTCCAAGTCAAATGCCTGGAAGAAACAATTTCTCCGAAAGACCCAGCTTTCCCTCTTTTCCGCGCTCTTAAACTGGCTGAAGGAGAGGTAGATAATAGACGTAGAGCTTTAAACACCACCTTAGGAATCATTCGGGCACGAAAAGAAGGTAGGTATACCGGCACACCGCCAAAAGGGTATAAGAGAGAAAAAAATGCAAATGGTAAAAAGACCATAGTTCCCGATGAAAACGCCACTCTTATTCGCGAAGCATTCGAGGTTGTATCACTGGGATTGTATCCTATCGATAACATTCGCAAAATTCTTGCTGATAAGGGGCTAAAAATAGGAAGAAGTACTTTCTATGACCTACTGCGAAACCCTACCTATATGGGCTTTACGAAAGTCCCTGAATTCAATGAGGAGGAAGAACATTATGTTCCCGGCCTGCATGAAGCCATCATCAATGAGGAACTTTTTCATCAAGTGCAGGCTATACTCAAAAAACTTCAGGAAAAAAGCTGTATTCCCTCTGCTAAGTGCAAACAACGAGAGGAATTTCCTCTTCGTGGATTGCTTTTGTGTCCCAATTGCAACAGAAACCTCACAGGCAGTCTTTCTCAGAGTCGCAACGGCAATTACTATGGTTATTACCATTGTCAAAACACCTGCAAAACCAGATTCAGTGCAGATTTTTTGAATGAAAAGCTAGAAGAGCATCTCAAAGCTTTAACCATTCCATCCGAAGTTTCTGAGCTTTACATGGCCATTTTAGAAGATACCTTCAAGTCGAATGAAGGAGATCGTAAAAAACAGGTCCAGAGCTTAAAAGAACGAGTCCACGACCAAGAAGAAAAAATCACTCGATGCGATGAAATGTTGTTAAATCGCGATATTGATAGAGAGAGCCACCAACGACTGATCGCAAAATTGAAAGAAGAGATTGCAATTTTGAAAAGAAAGATCGAATTGGAAGAGAGTAGTGAAACAGGATTTATGAAGTATTGCCGATTTGGCATTCCCCTCTTGAGCAATCTGAGTGGGTTTTATAGAGAAGCCTCTGTAGAAATTAAACAAAGGCTGCTTGGTTCGATATTCCCGGCCAAACTGCATTTTCGAGAAGATAGTTATCGAACCACTCCGTTGAACCCAGCTCTAGCGCTTATCCTTCAGAAAAACAAAGGGTTAGAAAATGAAAAAACCGGACAAATGCTCCTATCTGAGACTTTGTCCGGTGAAATGCCGATGATTGGACTCGAACCAACACCTTATTGCTAAGAGTAGATTTTGAGTCTACCGCGTCTACCAATTCCGCCACATCGGCATAAGTGGAACGAGTCTACTGCGCAGTAGAAATATAGTCGATTATATTATACCATT
>JBJXGG010000093.1:0-2666 GCA_046153495.1 Chlamydiales bacterium | reverse complement strand
CCCCGATTGGATCAGTTTTTGGGCTAGTTCTCTATCATTGCAAAAGAGACCTCCAAACTCTCCAGCAAGAGCACCGAATGTTTCAAGGGTAAGAGTAGCAAGATCAATCACTATTTTTGGCTGAAATCTCTCCTGCACATAGGTGATAGAGTCGGCTAAAATGAGTCGCCCCTCCCCGTCTGGGTCGATCACTTCCACCGTTTTCCCAGAGAGACTTCTTATTACATCCCCCGGCTTTAAAGCGGCGCCATCGGGCATATTCTCTGCCAAGGCTACGACAGCGACGACATGTTGAGGACATTTTTGCAAAGCAAGCGTCTTCATGGTACCCACAACGGCGGCAGCACCCGCTTTATCCCATTTCATTTGAGACAAAAACTCTCTTTTCAGAGCAATGCCTCCCGCATCATAGCAAACTCCTTTTCCGACGAGCGCTATGGGCTCTTTTCCCTTATTGAGCTGCATGACAACGAGCTGTGGTGGATTGCTGCTCCCTTTTCCTACAGCCTGTAGCAAAGGAGTGGGAGGAAGAATTTCTACCGCAATTCCCCACTTTTGAAGCTCTAGACAACGACGTGCAAAGATTGCCGGAGTCATCTGATTAGCTGGAGCGTTTGTGAGCTCTTTTGCCAAAAAGATCCCTTCCAATAGCGCTTTTTTACAAGCGAATTGATGTGAGGCTTCAAGAGGATTATCACAAATGACAACGACATCTCGAATTTGTAAGAGGTGGAATAAGAGCTCTTCCTTGTAGCCCAAAAGAGCGATTTTTCCAGGAGGAATGTTTTCGATCTCTTGCGATACCCACAACCGGGGAATCAAAAAGGCGCCGTTTGTCGTAATCAACGTCTGTCCTATTGCGATATTGGCTTCGATCATGTCCCGTACCTCTCTTAAGTGGGGGTGCGTAACATCACAGACCACTAAACAGTCGGCCCTCTCCATTTTATGTGTGAATTCGAGCTGGTGCATTTTTTCTCCTTATTAGCATGAGTGCTACAACTAGTGCTGCACTTCCTATGATGATAAAACCGGGGCTGTAGCCTACTTTTGCTACCCCCTTACTGATCGCTCCCCCTAAAAAGGAGGCGATGGAAAAACCAAGTGGTATCAATCCCATCGTTGTTGCTTTGGTCGAAAGGGCAGAGACTTCACTAAAAACGTAAGGTCCCACCATCAACTCTGCAAAGGAAATCATGGCCATCGTTCCGACTAGTAGAGAGAAAGAGGGAGAGAATGATCCAAGGATCAAAAAAACTCCTCCCACCAAAATAAAGGGAAGAACAAGTCTAAAACGAGATATTTTCCCCATATAACGCGACACTACACTTCCGCAGCTCAATACAATCATCGGATTGATCGTTAATAACAGTGCGGGAGAAAAACCGAGGAGCAACACTTTCTCGGCAAAAAGCATAAAAGAGGAACTCATCTGCTCTTCGATCCCGAAAAAAGCCACCAACGCACCAAACAGATAGAGAAGCTCTTTCAAAGGACGCGCAATCACAAAAAAGAGAAGCATCGCTACAAAAGGTAACACCGGCAGCAAAATCTTCTCGCCATGCAAAAGCAGGTAGACGATCCCAAGAGAACCAAATACCCCAAAATAGCCAATCCATGCACGACTGTTATTCTCCTCTACCCTCAGTTCTCTGGCATATAGAAACAGGGTCACGACACCAATTCCCATCCCAATGGCTGCCAGTCCAAAGCCGACCTGATATCCACAGCGGGTTGCTAATAGAGGGCAGAGTAGGGTAGCTAGTAAGGCTCCACAGTTCATGATCACATAAAACAGAGAAAACCCTCTTTCACGCCGCGCATCTTTGAGAGAATAAAAGCGACCAAGTAGCGCCATCACATTGGGTGAAAAGAGCGCATTGCCCACAACAAGCAAGGTAAGCCCACAAAAGAAAGCATATTCGAATAACAAATGACCCGCCGCCATCAAAGTCGCGCCGAGCAATAAAGCTCGGCGCATACCTAAAAAACGATCCGCCACCATCCCTCCAAACACTCCGCCGAGCTCAAAGAGCCCGGCGTAGAGAGCAAAGATACCCAGAGCATGAAAATCAGTAACTCGCAATCCTTCCACCATAAAAAGGAGAAGGAGTGCGCGGTTGCCATAATGACTAAAAAAATTCCACATCTGGACAAAAGCAAGAATATAGAGCTGTTTGGGCTGCTTCATATTATACCCTCCTCAATGTTACACAGTAGATGTGGTCGATTAAGAAGAAGGGTTTTTCTTTTTGGTGACACCCCTTTTCTCGTGCAAACGCAATCGATTTTCGCAGCTCGTCTTGTGCTCTTGAATCATCCACATCTTCTACTGTTGTCTTCGGGCCAAAACTTGCCTCTGAAGCGGCCATCGAGAGTAGAGTCTCTGTCAAGGGGAGTATCCGTGTGATGCATCCCTCTCGAGGAATCTCAGAGACTCCCTCAATTACCACCACTTTCATCATAGGATCCATAGAAGTCACATCTTCTATGATAGCAAAGGGTCCTCCATCCGATTGAAAAAAGGTGACCCTCGGATCGCCGATACAACGCAAGACAACCACTCCTTGTTTCTGTTGTAAGTGGAGCAGCATCGCTTGGATTTCGTAGAAAAGAAAGCCGAATGTCTTCGGCTCAAACCCCTTCCACTCCCCCACTATTGTTTT
>JBJXGG010000073.1:0-7463 GCA_046153495.1 Chlamydiales bacterium | reverse complement strand
CTAGAGGACGAAGATCAGGAGGAATCACAGGGATAGAACCCAGTACCATCCACTCTGGTTGGTTTGCAGAAGAAACAAAACCTTCAATAATCTTCAACCGTTTAGCCAACTTCATACGCGCTTGCATAGATTTGGTACGACGGAGTTTATCTTTCAAATCCACAAGCTGAGCCACTAAATCTTCGGTACGCAATAGCTCTGCTACCGCTTCGCCTCCCATCATTGCTTTGAAAGAGCCTCGGCCCCACTGCTCAACAGCTTCTCGATACTCTACATCATTCAATCGCTGCTTCTTCTCTAACTCTGTATTGCCTGGGTCGGTGACGACATACTCTTCATAATAAATAATCCTCTCTAAATCAGTAGCAGACATCCCCAATACATTACCGATACGAGAAGGCATCGTTTTAAAAAACCAGATATGTACCACAGGAACAGCCAATTCAATATGAGCCATCCTTTCTCGGCGTACTTTAGATAGGGTTACCTCTACCCCACAACGATCGCACACAATCCCCTTATGTTTGATCTTCTTGTACTTACCGCACGCACATTCCCAATCCTTCGTCGGACCAAAGATCTTCTCACAAAAAAGACCGCCCTTCTCGGGCTTGAAAGTACGATAATTGATTGTCTCGGGCTTTTTGATCTCGCCACGCGACCACTTATCTTTGATAATACCGTTTGAGGCGATACCTATCTTAAGTTTGTCAAATACCGCTTCTTGAGGCTCTTCATCAAACATTGACGTCTCCTGAAATAAAATTACTCTTCTTCAACAACTAGGGGTCGGATATCCAACCCAAGGCCTTGCATCTCTTTAATCAAGACGTTAAAGGACTCAGGAGTCCCGGTCTTAAGGAGATTCTCTCCCTTGACAATCGATTCATAGATGCGCGTTCTTCCTGAAACGTCATCTGACTTTACCGTTAAAATCTCTTGTAGCACGTGCGCAGCACCATAGGCCTCGAGAGCCCAGACCTCCATCTCTCCAAATCTCTGACCACCCATCTGTGCCTTACCACCGAGAGGCTGTTGAGTAACCAACGAGTAAGGACCAATCGAGCGAGCATGAATCTTATCAGCAACCAAATGGCTTAGTTTGAGCATATAGATATACCCAATTACCGACCGGTTATCGAGTCTCTCGCCCGTACGACCATCATAAAGCCACGATTTTCCATCATCAGGGAGGTCTTGCTCTCGCATCATCTCCCAAATACGCTCTTCAGGGAAGCCCTCAAAGACAGGTGTCTTTACATAGATACCGGCCTTACGTGCAGCAAAACCCAGATGCGTTTCCAATACCTGTCCCATGTTCATACGAGAAGGTACCCCGAGAGGATTCAAAATGATTTCGATCGTTTGACCATTGGGCAAATATGGCATATCGGCTTCGGGTACAATTTTTGAAACAACCCCTTTGTTTCCGTGACGCCCAGCCATCTTATCCCCAACCTGCAGCTTTCTCTTAGAAGCAATATAGACTTTAACTTGACGAATCACGCCTGGATCTAAATCGGTATCTCCTTTGCGCAGCTGCTCGATCTCCATTTTGTATTCCATCTCAAGCTTTTGGAGCTCAATCTCAGAATCACGCAAGATGTTACGGAGCAAATGATAACTATCGTTATGCTCCATAATCAAATCAATAGGATCTTCACCTGCTAACTTTTCGATAATCTCTTCGGTAAAAACTACTCCTTGTGGGACAAGCTCTTCAGCAGTACGACGATGAATAATCGGCGCTGTTGCCTTGTCATTCAAGAGAAGAGCGCCCAATTTCTCGTGCTTCTCCATCTTGATACGTATCATCTTCAGCTTGTACTCTTTTTGGATGTCTTTGAGGTGTGTTGCCTCTTCTACGAGCTCATCATCTGTTTTAGAAAGACGATCGCGACGAGAAAAGACCTTCACATCCATTACGACACCTTCTGTGCCAGGAGGTACAGTAAGAGAGGCATCTTTCACATCAGCCGCCTTCTCACCGAAAATAGCGCGTAGTAAACGCTCTTCAGGAGCGAGCTCTGTCTCAGATTTAGGTGTGATTTTTCCAACAAGGATATCGCCTGGAACCACTTCCGCACCAACTCGGATAATGCCATCTTCGCCAAGATTAATCAAAGCCTCTTCAGAAACATTCGGAATATCCCGAGTGATCTCCTCCTTACCCAATTTAGTATCACGAGCTGTTAACTCAAACTCTTCGATGTAAATGGAGGTATAGGTATCTTCGCGGATTAATTTTTCCGAGATGATAATCGCATCCTCGTAGTTGTATCCACCCCAAGGCATAAACGCGACAAGTACGTTTTTACCCAAAGCGATCTCTCCCTTATCTGTGGCAGGACCATCGGCAATCACATCTCCCGCCAGTATCTTATCTTTAACATTACAAAGAGGCTTCTGATTGATCGCAGTGCCTGCGTTCGAACGCATGAACTTCTTCAGCTCATAAGTCTTCTTCTCCATGAGGTTCTTTTTGGAGGCGATGATAATTCTCTCTCCGTCGACATAGTCGACAACTCCATCCTCTTCAGCAACCACTACGGCTCCTGAGTCACGAGCGGCACGCGCTTCTAGACCAGTACCTACAATAGGAGCCTCCGTCTTCAAGAGAGGAACAGCTTGCCGCTGCATATTCGAACCCATCAAAGCTCGGTTCGCATCGTCGTGCTCCAAAAAAGGAATCAATCCTGTAACGATAGAGACAAGCTGCTTAGGAGATACATCCATGTGTGTCACTCTCTCAGTCTCGATCTCCAACGCCTCCCCCCTATAACGAGCCCAACAGATCGGGTCAACAAACATATTGCGCTCATCTAATTGCGCCGACGCTTGAGCAATCACACACCCCTCTTCTAGGTCTGCTGTCATATACTCAATTTCATCTGTTACAACACCGTTGTTCACTCTGCGGTAAGGCGTCTCAATAAAACCAAATTCATTAATCTTAGCGAAAGTAGAAAGAGAGGTGATCAAACCGATGTTTGGACCTTCTGGTGTTTCAATAGGACAAATACGGCCGTAATGACTCGCATGCACGTCACGCACTTCAAAGCCAGCCCGCTCTCGATTCAATCCTCCTGGGCCCAGAGAGGAGAGTCTTCGTTTATGGGTCAACTCTGCCACTGGGTTTGTCTGGTCCATGAATTGGGAAAGCTGTGAGCGCCCAAAGAAATCTTTCAAAACACCTGCCAACCCTTTTGCGGAAATAATTTTACCCGGTGTCAATGTATCAGAAGAGAAATCAAAAAGATTCATTCTCTCGCGAATAATCTTCTCCATCCGCGCCAAGCCAACTCGACATTGGTTTTGGATCAACTCACCCACAGAACGGACACGTCGATTGCCCAAATGGTCAATATCATCGACATTTGCCTTAGGATCGTCCATCTTCAGACGGATTAGATACTTCAGTGCACCTACAATATCCTCTTTACGCAAAGTTACAGTCGAAAGAGCGTCGTCTGTGATATCAAATCCTAACTTACGGTTCAGCTTGTAACGTCCTACTCGACCTAAATTATATCTCTTAGGATCAAAGAAAAGACGCATAATCACAGAGCGCGCATTAGACAGGGTTGCCGGTTCACCGGGGCGGATCTTACGATAGAAATCTTTCAACGCCGCTTCATAAGAATCTGTGGGGTCTTTTGCCAACATTTTGATGATCGGATGATTCTCATCAGCATCGATTGCGATTTTTACGGTATTGATACCTACATCGACAATACGCTTTAGCATGGCAGTGGAGAGCTTTTCCCCCGCCTTTCCATACATCAAACCGCTCCCCTCATCTGCAATATTTTGGGCAAGAACTTTCCCCACTAAGGCGGCAAAATCTTTCTCTCCAGAAACCTTTACTTCTTTGGTTGTGAAAAACTCTTCTATAATGTCGGCATCTGACGAATAGCCCAAAGCTCGAATAAATGTGGTGGCCAAAATTTTTCGACGGCGCTTTTTGCGGTCAATATAGATATAGACCAAGTCGTTCATGTCAAGTGCAGCTTCCAACCAACTTCCGCGATAGGGAATGATACGAAAAGAGCTCAGCATTGCACCTTTTACATGACGCTCTTGCTCAAAATTGATACCAGGAGAACGATGGAGCTGAGAAACGACAACACGTTCTGCTCCATTGATAACAAATGTTCCCTTCTCGGTCATAACAGGAATGGTTCCCATATAGACTTCTTCTTCCTTAATCCCTGTCTCGTCAGTAAGACGGAAGCGAACTTTTAACGTGACATTGTACGTGATACCACGACGGATGCACTCTTCTGGCTGATATTTGGGGACCCCTAAATTGTATGAAAGATATTCGATAATTG
The DNA here is from genome assembly GCA_046153495.1 of Chlamydiales bacterium. Taxonomy (GTDB): domain Bacteria; phylum Chlamydiota; class Chlamydiia; order Chlamydiales; family JAAKFR01; genus JBJXGG01. The sequence goes on along the minus strand of JBJXGG010000073.1, from coordinate 3,129 downwards.
TCTTCTCATCATACGATTTGATCGGAAAAATCTCGTCAAAAACCTCTTGCAGCCCAATGCTTTCTCTCTCTTCAGGATACTTATCAACTTGCAAGAATTGATTGTAGGATTTAATCTGGATTTCGATCAGGTTAGGCAGGTCAATGATCTCTTTCTTTGTGATAAAGCTGACACGTTCTGGCCGTTTCTTAAGCATCTGCTTGCTTCTCCCTGGGTTTTAGATAACAAAAAACTTCCTCCCAAATAGACATAAGTACACACATGGGACAAAGGGAACATTTGCTGTTCTTTTTAAATGGATCCAATCTGAACCTCTCCCGCTTTAAAGCGAGAAGTAAAAAAACTGAGGGAGAAGCGAACAATACACTTCTCCCTACATTTACTTAAAGACCTTTAAGGGTCACCTTACCACCAGCAGCTTCCACTTTCTTTTTAATTTCTTCCGCTTCAGCTTTAGATACAGTCTCTTTTAGAACTTTAGGTACACCTTCTGCGATATCCTTTGCTTCTTTCAGGCCTAGTCCAGTTATCTCGCGAACAACCTTAATGATACCAATTTTTTTATCAGCAGGGGCGTCGATTAGTGTTACTTGAAATTCTGTTGACTCGACTACCTCTGAGGCCGCTGCACCAGCAACTGGAGCGACTGCTACTGCCATAGCTGGAGCGGCTGCAGTGACACCCCACTCCTCCTCAAGGCGCTTTTTCAGTTGTGCTAATTCAACAACCTTTAGATTGCTAAGTATTTTTACGATTTCGTCTAAACTCTCTGTGTGTGTAGCCACGTTAAACCTCTCTTTGACTTAAAATGTTATTCTTTTTTGGTCTTCTCTTCCAAGCAATGCAGCGGAGATGTAAGTACCGCGTTGATTACCCCGACAGTTTGTGCTAGCGGAGCTTGCAATAGACCTACAATTTGCGCTCTTAACTCTTCGATACTTGGAAGTTTAGCAATAGCAACGATATCCTCTCCAGTTATCAACGAACCATCCAGATGTCCGCCTAACACCTCCAGAATACCTCCATTATCTTCCCCATATTTGACCGCACTTTTCGCAACTTGTGTGGTGTCTCCATTCACAAAAATCACTCCAACGTGCCCCTGAAACTGCTTCACATCGAACTGAATCGAATTTATTCCAGCTGCTTTGACTAGAACACGTTTTTTTACGACCTCAAATTCTCCACCATTCTCCGTAATCACATCTCTAAATTCACGAGCCTTACCGGCTGTCAATCCTTTGTAACTTGTGATAATGAAACCCTGGGAGTCGTCAATCTTTTCCTTGATCTCATCTAGTAGAAATTGTTTCTCTTTTCTCATGCTCTCATTACCTCTATATTACGGGAATTTCGCGGGGATCAATTTTTAGTCCAGGTCCCATCGTCGAAGAGACAGCAAACGATTTAAAATACTGTCCTTTCGCTGAAGGGGGCTTAGCTCGTGCGATAGCCTGCAAAAGCGTGCGGATATTCTCCACAATAGCTTTGTTTTCAAAGGAGAGCTTTCCCACACCGACATTACAGACGCCATGCTTATCGAGCTTGAACTCAATTTTTCCACCCATTACCTCCTGAACAGCTTTTGCAACATCTGTTGTCACTGTCCCAGATTTGGGTGTTGGCATCAGCCCGCGTGGACCTAAAACTTTACCTAATTTACCTACTTCCCGCATCATATCGGGAGTGGTGACCACCACATCAAAATCCGTCCATCCCCCATTGACTCTCTCAATGAGATCGTCACTACCGGCATAGGTTGCTCCCGCATCAAGAGCGTCCTGCACCTTGTCTCCTTTTGCAAAGACAAGGACCCGGAGTTTTTTTCCTGTTCCATTCGGTAGGGAGACAGTTCCTCGGACTTGCTGATCAGACTTTCTCGGATCCACACCCATCTTAATGGCGAGATCAACAGTCTGATCAAATTTAACGGATGGACACTTCTTCAAAATAGCGACCGCTTCATCAAGAGAATACTCCTTTAAAGGTTCATATTGACTAGCAATCTCCCGAAATCTTTTACTTTTCCGTGCCATATTATTCTTCTTTTTCAAAATCTTCCACGTCAATACCCATGCTCTTAGCAGTTCCTGCTACCATGCGCATCGCCGAATATTTCTTACGCACCCCCAAATCGGGGTACTTCTTCTCTGCAACAGAAGCCACCTGGGCTACTGTCATCTTGCCTACCTTATCGCGATTCGGAACAGAGGATCCCTTTTCCAAACTCATCTCCTTTAAGATGAGGCGCGACATGGGCGGCTGTTTCGTGATAAAAGTAAAACTTTTATCCTGATATACCGTAATCTCAACAGGAAGCACATCGCCTCCCCTATCTTGAGTTTTGGCATTAAACTCTTTACAGAACGCCATGATGTTCACACCAGCGGAACCGAGGGCAGGCCCAATCGGAGGCGCTGGATTTGCCTTACCGGCAGGGATCTGTAGCTTGATGACTTTAACAACTTTTTTTGCCATTCTTGTTTCCTTATCTAAAACATATTTGTAGAGGCGTACAGCAAGAGCTGACCATTATAGAGAGTCACCTATTTAGTCGGTAGGGTTTTTTTCTAAAAACACTCTCAACCTAAGTTTTGGATTTTACTACCTCGTGGCCAAGGACTTCATTTGCGTCCTCTGAATATTTTTGGCAAGAGGAGGGACTACGACCAGCCTTCCGCCAGATACAACCCCAAGCCCAAGATCTTCTGAGTAAACTCCTCTGCATCTGAGGAAGAAAACCAGAAGCTTGAGTCTTACTCTATTACGTCAGGTCCAAGCTCTTCGACCTGCCAAAATTCAAGGTCATCAACCCTGGTATCTCGTCCAAAAATAGAGACCATTGCACTCAAGCGGCCTTTCTCATGAAATACTTCCACCACAGTGCCGATGAAATTAACGAAGACACCCTCATTAATTTTGACACGGTCTCCAACATTGAATTTGTGTTTTTGTGTGACTTCGCCTTGTTTAGACTCAAGATCACTCAAAATTTCATGCACTTCTTGATCAGAAAGAGCTGTAGGCTTTTCTCCTCCGAGAAAATCGATCACTCCCGATGTGCCTTTGACATATTGCCAGGCTTCATCAGTCATAGTCATTTTAATCAGAACATAGCCGGGCCAAGAT
>JBJXGG010000057.1:0-8036 GCA_046153495.1 Chlamydiales bacterium | reverse complement strand
GCTTTGCTGAGGCATACAGGTTGTGTTGTTGTCGCTTCAATCGGAGCCGTAGCTATTGTCGTCGCCATTGCCATCGCCTCTTGCACAAACTGCGGAACTCCTCCAGCTCTCGCTCAACGCGCCTACGTAATGAATGCCGGAGAGAAGTATCATTGGGTAGAAGAAGTAGCTCCTCTCGCCCATGATGCCAATGTACAAGATGGAGCTGAAGCTCTCCTTCAAAGTGCAAATGACATTGCACTGATGACCCAAAGGGTTCAGGGTAATGATGATCAGCTACAGCACTTCTTTGCTTATCGCGATGCAGATGGAGTAGCGGTGTTCCCAATACTACCGCAAGCCCCCGCTGCAGTCACACGCCCTGTTTGCTATAGAGATCAAACTGGAATCCATCTAGCAATCCATGGTCGACAACCAGCGCGTGTGGTTAGCGTCGATCCTACTTTAGGATGCACCGTAGAAACAGACGCTTTAGATAGAATGACTCCTCTTGTGGACAGGGTGCTCTCTTTGCCCAAGTACGTTCCTTGCCAGGCTGATGCGCCAGTCGCTCCGGATGCCCCTCCTCCTGTGGTTCAGCTAGTTGAACTAGAAGCAGGCCGGGGTGCGGCAGATGCTGTTGCAGCCGCTGCAACGCACGTGGATTCCGCTGAAACATTCTCTGTGATCCGCTATGCCGCGGGTAGTGCCGAAGCGGCAGCCGGTTTCTTTGGATATTGGGTAGGTTATGCCGAAGAAGAGAGAGAGGATTTAGATCCCCAAATGGCTGTTCCTATGTATAGAACTCGTGCTGCTGCACAAGCTGCCGAAGCAGAACATCGAGGGTCCTGCATGTACTTGCATGAGGAAAAATGGTGTGTATATGATGGAGCGGACGCTCCTCCTGCCGTCGTTATGGATCAAGATGCTACTGGTTACTACCTCGTACATGCAGAACGCACAGATACAATAATGGCAAGAGCAAACTTGCGTGACCAAGAAGAATTGGCCCGTAGAGAGTTCCGTCAGAAAGGTCAAGTTAGTGAACTCACTCATGCGGGGGACTTTATGATACTAGAGATTCCTGGAGCTGCTGCACAACCGGTGAGCAAACAAGTGCTCGTCAGAAAGGATGATGGACGCATTCATGCCTACATGGTAGATCTTGGCATAGCCGATCACCCCGAATTAGCGTACGACGATGATGATGCTATTTGCCTATATAATGAGCAGGAGGATTTTCTATATCGTTTAGCAGAGGCCGACGGTACACTCTCTACTTTGAGTGGTTGCTATGCCGTAAAGAGGTTGGTTGAGTTGGTAGATGGCGACAATCCAAGCCATTCTTTGTACCCGCTGCACTTCGAGGCCCCTCCTACTCGAGCGGCGCTAGGAGATGCACCGTTTGGGTTAAGCATGGATGGAACGACTCTCTATGTACCAGTGGGAGACCAAGTACGTGCCCTACCTGAGGGAAGATTTGAATACGATCCTGCTCGTGGTACCGTATCACACACGACGGCTGCTGGAGAAGTCTTCACTCTTCCTGGCGATCCTGCTGCATTTATACAAGCATACGAACTCCCAACTCTTACAGATCGAGCTCAAGCTCAAGGATTGCAAGTTGGTCAAGCAGCGCTTTTCGAGGGACAGCTTCTCATCAGGCTCGATATCAAAGAACATGCCAACAGCACTGTGCTGCTGCCAATAAACGATTCTGGGCAGCCAGGTACTGTGGCACGCCAAGCCGATGGCAGCTACGTCTGTCATACAGAGCATAAGGGGGCTCTGCCTGTACAGATTGGTGGTGAGGATAACAGAGGTATCTGGAGAGAGCTCAATTGGCCGCAATTAGCTGAAGAGCCAGGAAGGGCATGGTTAGCAGATCAAGCCGTCGGACGAGGTGTTCGGCTACCCGATGGTCGTCACATACTTGTAAAAGTATCGGCTCAGCAAATTGTGAGATTGCCTGATAGCCCTGTCCCACGTGTAGCAAATGGGTGCTTTGCCATGCGGCATTTTAACGGCAGAATGTCAGTGTACCTACAAGGTTCCACTGCCGGGGCGGATGATGCTCGTGCATACTCGCTGCCGTCTCAAGCTGCCGCTGCGATAGCTATGCTCATGGAGCAAGGGATCATTCCTCGCCCACTAGCAGAACCTAGGGCAGCGCCCGCAGCAGCAGCACCTGCGCTTAAAGCGTGGCAAATAGCAGGCAATCCTGATAATACTGCCTTGTCTATCATGACGGATACGGGACCCCTTGAATTGCCTGTAGCGACGACCCCAGGCCTTGCGTATGTAAATGGAGCGTGGCATTACACGCTACAACACGGCGATGGTTCTATTCTTCTTTTACAAGAAGGAGGAGAAGGCAACATCCGGGCGGCGCTGGCAGATATCCGACACGGGTAGCCGATCTGAAGCTGGTATAGTTTAACAAAAGTTTTTATCTAGCTTCGGATACAACGTTCTGCATTTGATTCTCGCTTCGGCTGCTGTATCCTTCGCAGCCGAAGCATTTCTTGTGACTGCTCAGATTGTAACTTCATGAATGATTTTTTCTTGTGAAGTAATACCAAGAGCAAAAAATTGCAAGAGCAGCCAGAAAACTCCCTGAGGATGAGGAAGAACAACCCAAAACTCAGGTTATTAGTGAATATGAGCGAGAAAGGATCTTCTCAATCTGACGTCTTAGATACCGTGAATTTGTGCCTTTATTTTTTACGCATGGTATAATATGCCTATTGAGGCATTATCTCGACGGAGTGTCAATCTCAATTTAATCGACTATATAATTTTTTTACGCATCTTTATTTTTCAAAAAAATATTCTTCTTTCCAGTTAAAAAAATTTTTTTTACAATGGGTAGTAACCTGAGTTTTGGGTTGTCTTCCTCGCTTGGATGCAGAGAAGTTTACGCAGCAAAACTTTGGGATTGTCTGCGGAAAGGAATTGCCAAAGCCCTTTGCCCTTCCTAAGGCAGAAAACCTAAAACTCAGGTTAATAAGAGATTACTTTTATGGAGGGTTTCGAGGGGATATGGGGAAAAGCAATATAACGAAAACAAGACAAGAGGAAGAGTCTTCTCCTTTTGTATTCTTTGCGGCATTCACGTTTATTTTAGCTGTTTTAGGTGTAGCAGCTTCAGGCTTGGGGATTTTGGGGTTACTCCACTATCCACAAGTCGATTTTCTAAATCATAACAGCTCTCTCTTTTGCACGACATTTGGAGGAGCGTGCGCTGTCATTTTCTTGATCAGTGGCTTTATGTTCTCTTCTAAAGCAGATGCCGAGAGTCTACCACCTGTACAAAGAGAATCAATGAGGAATTTCAAGATTGAGCGCGGACAGCAGCAGCTACGCGTAATCACAAAGAAGTTTCAACAGAGAATCGATCTATTGAATGCTCTATCAAAGCAGCAGAAGTTTGATTGTTTGAGTTCCGGTGAGTGGACATTTCATGAAACGAAGGAAAACAGTGAGCCTCAGTATTATATTTTGGGTAAATTTACTTACGTTGCGAATAAAGATGAAGAGAAGCGATGTCGTGTTCGACTGAAAGTACTTCCTCTTACAGATTCCGCTTCAGGCACAAACGTCTATTTCAATCAAAAAAATCGAAAGTTGGTATTGATGCAAGAGGGGCGAACTCTTCCTTTCAAAGGAAGTATCGCAAACAACTATCTTGTCCAAAAGACATGGATTTTTGCAGGACGCAATTTCGACGAAATGATTTCAGCTTAATTTATTGAGCGCCAGATAAATATCTGTCGCTCAATATTAACCTGAGTTTTGGGTTCTTCTCCCTCGTAATCAGAGGAGTTTTCTGAGGATGAGGGAGAACAAACCTATTACTCTCTGGGTACAAGAGACAAATAAGAGATATGGCGTCTCTCTAGCAGTCCGAGTGTTCTTCCTGCTGCTTGGGAGGTCACATGGCTTTTCCCAGCGACAGCTATCGGTTTATGCCCCGTTTTTCTACTCTCTTCTAGAGAAGCTACGAGCTTTGTTTCTCTTGGTGTGTGGTAAGTGTCATAGAGTGCTTTCAATCCTGCCTCACATTCTTCCATTCTTTTGGGAGCCAAATACATAATCACATGAAGCGCTTTGAGAGGCGCTGCTGCTAAAGCGGCACGGGCCACCCCATTTAAATGTGAGATACGTATTGCATCCATTGCATCAATACATTTCAGAGCATCCTCTTTTTTTTGACTCTCGAAGTATCTTTTTGCCGCAATACGAAGAGTGTCACTTTTCTTATTGTATACACGCACTTTAGACAAAAGCGCCTCAGCCATCTGTGGATCTTCCCAAGTATGCACTTCGGCTTGCTTGACCAATTCCCCCACAAAATGATATGTAGCGCTTCTCCCTTCGATCCAAACAGGACCTCCTGAATATATCAAAGAAAGAATATGACTATTTCGCTCTAAATGCTTGGCGTTCATATGTAGCTCTCCCAATAACAATGCTGAGGTGGGGTCCAATAGTTGCACCACTAGAGGTAGAGGTGATGTCGAAATAATCGAATAGTGTTTACCGATCAAACTAGCTGCTAGAGAGGATTTCTTAAACTGCTCGAGGTAAGGACGAAGAACCGGTATATTCCTGACGAGGTCTTCCCTCTCTTCCTCTTCCAAGTAGTAAAGAATCAGATAGACAGGGCGGGCGTTTAGGGTATTTAGTATGCTCATACCCCCAATATTAAGAAATAATTAATATTTATGTAAACTTATTTTTTCAATCTCTCTATCGCGATCGCGGTTGGCTCCCCGTTGATATCCCACTGTGTGCTATTAGGCACGTAGCCATAACCTACCTCAACGGCAAGAACTTCCTCTCTTACGTAGTCGCCGTAAATCATAAGGGATTTCTTCACTTTTTCCGAAGCGCCGAGCTTTACTTTTACTCGATCTGTCACGGCAAAATTTGCCTGTCTACGCATAGTATTGATCTTATTGACAAGCTCACGAGCGATTCCTTCTAAGATAAGCTCCTCTGTGAGTTCTGTCTCTAACGCAATGGTGATTACACCGAGATTTATCGCGACAAAGCCCTCTTGCACAGAGCGTGTGATCTCCACATCTTCATGAGTAAACGTAAAAGCTTCATTATTTAATGCTACTACCAGTGGCTTTCCTTGCATCAATATGTTGATTTGGTCTTGGGCCAGATTATTGATAAGCGCTTGTGCCTCCTTCATATTCTTGCCTACCTTTTTTCCGAGAACGCGGAAATTGGGTTTGATAGAGAGTTTGACAAAATGTTGTTTCTCTTCGTGAAAAACCACTCGCTTCACGTTGAGCTCTTCGGCGATAAGGTGGTTTTGGTCCTGCATAAATTCGAGAAGATGGTGATCTGCTGAGACGACATGTACTGCGGGTAGCGGTTGGCGTACTTTGATTTTCTGTTCTTTACGCAAGGAGTGTCCCAAACTGACGGCTGTCTGCACCGCATCCATTCCCCTCTCTAACTGCAGATTACGATTCTCTTCATGATAGGTGGGGAAATCACAGAGGTGTACAGACTCTTCATGGGTGAGATTACGATAAATCGCATCGCTGAGAAAGGGAATAAAGGGAGCAGCGATTTTTGCCAATTCTACGAGGACATAATGCAGAGTCTCAAAGGCTTGCCTTCTTTTTGGAGTATCTTCATCGGCCCAGAAGCGGCGTCTCGAACGACGGATATACCAGTTTGTAAGCTGGTCAATGAAACCGACAAACGGCTCCACAGCTCGGCTTAAGTCGTAGCTATCCATCCCCTCTTCTACCTCCAGGATCAACTTATTGAGTTGCGCGATAATCCAGCGGTCAATCATCGCCTCTGGCATGTGCGAGTGCGAGTTCGGTTGCCATTTATAGATTCTCGCGTAAGTAAGGAAAAAGGCATGCGCATTCCAAAAGGGAATCAAGACTTGACGTAAGACGAGTTCTACTCCCTTCTCGCAGAAGCGCAAATCATCTCCTTTCACTGCGGGGCTGTTGAGCATGTAAAGGCGAACAGCATCGGCGCCATATTTGTGGATCACCACCTCTGGCTCTGGATAGTTTTTGAGCTTTTTACTCATTTTATTGCCATCTTCGGCAAGCAAAATCCCGTTAGCGATCACATTTTTGAAGGCAGGCTCGTCGAAAAGCGCAGTAGAGAGGACGTTTAATGTATAAAACCAGCCCCGCGTCTGATCGACCCCCTCGCCGATGAAATCGGCAGGAAATCCCGCTTCGACAATCTCTTTATTCTCGAAGGGATAGTGATCTTTTGCGTACGGCATAGAGCCCGATTCGAACCAACAGTCAAACACTTCGGGGATTCTTGTATAGGTCTTCCCCCCTTTTTCAAATGAAATGAGGTCGATATGATGGCGGTGCAGATCTTCTATTTGCTGACCTGACAGCTCTCTTAACTCTTGCACGCTTCCTATGACGTGGATATCTCCCTCTTCGTTGCGCCACAAGGGAATTGGCGTTCCCCAATAGCGGTTGCGGCTGATCGCCCAATCACGTGCACCCTCTAGCCATTTCCCGAATCGCCCCTCTTTGAGATGCTCTGGTGTCCAGTGGATTTTTTGGTTCGCAACGACAAGTCGCTCCTTGATATCTTCAACGCGCACAAACCATGTTGTGATCGCGCGATAGATCAGAGGGGTGTCAGAGCGCCAGCAAAAGGGGTAGCGGTGATGAATCGTGCCGCGATAAAACAGTTTCCCATCGGCTTTTAGTCTAGCTGCAATATCTTTATCTGCCTCTTTCACAAACATTCCTGCATATTCAGACACTTCGCTTGTGAATTGTCCATTCGGGTCCACCGGGCAGACGATCGGAATACCAGCCTTTTGGCATGCATAGAAATCGGCCTCTCCGAAAGCAGGAGCAGTGTGGACAATACCGGTGCCCTCTTCTGTCGAGACAAAATCATCACCGATCACCTTGAAAGCCCCCTCTTTCTCCTTGAAATAGGCAAAAGGAGGCTCATAGGTTTTCCCAATCAGATCTCGCCCTTTAAAGCGTCCCACGATAGAGGGCTCCTCCTTAAACCAACGACTTACGCACCCTTCCGCAAGAATATACCCCCCCTCGACTTGCACATAGTCGATATCGGGGCCAACGGTGGCGGCCATATTGGAGATTAAGGTCCACGGAGTGGTCGTCCAAATCAAAAGAGCGGCCTTTTCTCCTTGCAGGGGAAAAGCCACTACGAGCGAGGGATCATCAACCTCTTTATAGTTTTCGCCCGCCTCGAAGTTAGAAAGAGGCGTTCCTAATTTGGCCGAAAACGGCATCACCTTGTAGCCTTCATAGATCAGCCCCTTATCATAGAGCTGCTTGAAAACCCACCAGACAGACTCCATAAATGTAAAATCCATCGTCTTCCACGTTTGGCTGAAATCCACCCAACGCCCAATTCTCCCCACCGTCTTTTCCCACTCTTGCACAAACGGAAGGACTGAGTCGCGGCACGCTTCATTGAATTTTGCAATACCGAACTTCTCTATAGCAGGAGCGCCGCTCAGATCGTGCTCCTTCTCGATCAAGTTTTCGATCGGTAGTCCGTGACAATCCCACCCGAAGCGACGCGGCACACAAAATCCACGCATTGTCTTATAACGAGGGACCACATCTTTGATGATACTCGCCAGCAAGTGGCCATAGTGGGGCAATCCGGTGGCAAAAGGAGGGCCATCATAAAAGGAAAATACCGGCGCCTCACTTCTCTTTGCTAGCGACTTTTGAAAAATTTTCTTTTCCTGCCAATAGCGGAGCATTCTCTCTTCTCGCGCGGAAAAACTCTCTTCTTCTATCTCTTCAAACATAGAGAAGGCAGGATAAAGTTATTTTGTCTTTTAGTCCACAGGTTGTTAATGTCACGTCTATGGACTTAGAAAATATTTCTTTTACCTGTACCACTCTGTTAGGCACCGCCACACTCTTTGCAGTCGACTATCATCAGCTTGAGGTGGGCGATATCATTGTTTTAAACGAGAAAGTAGATAATTCCCTCTCTGTGAAAGTAGATGACTACCTTCAATTTACGGGGGCCCCCGGCCTCTTGCA
>JBJXGG010000059.1:0-7499 GCA_046153495.1 Chlamydiales bacterium | reverse complement strand
GCTTCATGTAGCCGTAGGTAATTATCGTTATCATTATTATCAACAACATAAAGAGTTCTTTGATTCTATCATCTCTTGTCATCTTCCCCCTATGGATCGCAAAACAGTTCTTTATGCGCCGACTTGGAGCTTTCCGCAGGCACCCGGCGAAGAAGAGTCAACTTTTTTTGCTCTCTACCCTGACATTTTGGAACATGTGCCAGATGGTTATAACCTTCTTGTGAAACTCCACCCCTATTTTTTCCGCCTTTTTCCAGAAAAAGTAGCAACGATTCGCGCACAATTTGAAAGCGAGCGGATCCACTTTATTGACGACATTCCTCTTGTCTATCCTCTGTTAGATAAAGTGGATATCTACTTGGGTGACTACTCTTCTGTTGGTTACGATTTTTTAACATATAATCGTCCCCTCTTTTTCTTGCCCAATAGCGTAGAGGATCCCTTTCTATTTCGTTGTGGCACTAAAATAGAAGATCCCAAAAGGGTCTTTCAAGCATTCGAAGAGAAAGATCGCTATGCAAGTGAGCGACAACGCCTATACCATGATTGCTTCGCTGATGTCACCCTAAAGGAGGACACATATTGCGTATAGATATTGTAACCACTACTAGATACCCCTTCTCCTTTGAAAATTACGCTGCCTGTCAAGTGCAGCGAGAGTTACAACAGTTCGATGTCCGCATAGTACCTCTAGATGTATTTGTGCAGAATTTGGCTCACAATCCTCCCGATAGAACTCTCTCTTTTGAACCGTTTCCAGAAAGTTTGAGTGATATTTATCAGGTGCCGCACTTCCATTGGGAGTGTTTCTCTTTTGAGAGAGCGGCTCCTCTTTTGAGCCGCTTACACACCTCTGTTGGCTATTTTGAAAAAAAACAAGAGGTGCACTACATTACCCCTGCAGTTGAGAGAGTAGAGCGAAGAGAGGAGGCTCTCTTCGACGTCGTAAGTTTTACATCGTTGATAGAAGGAGAGGCGCCTCTTGTACAATCTATCCATCTTTTTGGCGAACATCAAGGCAAGAATTTGCTTGTACAGTATCCACAGCTCTCTCTCCATCCCCCACTGCCTTATGTAGAAAAATTGCATGTTTTAGCCCAAGCAAAAATAGCGATAGTCCAAGATGCCTATCTATTGCCTGCTTTGGCCGCAGGATGTACTCCTCTGTGTGCCAAAACTCCCTTTGCTATCGAAGTTTTGGGAGAGGAGAGCCCCTTCTTTTTTTCCCATCCAGAAGAGCAAGTGGCTTGCTTTATCAAAAAGAGAGAAGAGCTCCCTTCTATAGAAGAATATAGTTGGAAAAAAATATGTAAAAAGTTAATAGAGTATATGTTATGATTTCTGTCATTACACCCACGGAGGAGCGCCCGCATTTTTTACAAAGAGTATATCGCATGCTTTGTCAGCAGACGCATGTCGATTGGGAATGGTTGATTTATGATACGAGTTTGCGCCCCTGGGAGGGAGCTTGTGATCGACGTATCCGCTATATTCATTCGGCAGCCCCGCTTTCCATTGGAGAAAAACGCAACACCTTGATTCGTCAAGGGAAGGGGAAGTGGATCGTGCATTTTGATGATGATGATTATTACTCTCCTCTCTATCTCGAAAAAATAGCGGAAAAGTTGCTCTCACATCAGTTTTTCCATATTCATGCCTGGTATGCTTATCACTTGGCGGGGGGAGGACTGTTTTATTGGGACAATCAAAAAAGCTCTGAGAGATATGTGGTGGACCCTTTTTTTGAAAAGAGTGTGCGAGAGATATCCTGTGATCGACAAGATTATGGGCAAATGATCGAAAGGGGATATGGCTTTACGTTTGCCTATCATAAAGAGCTGGCAGAGTCTACCCCTTTTTTAGACGTCGATTTCAGAGAAGATGAAATGTTTTATGACGAGGTGGGAAAAAAAGGAGCCAAGGTACACTCTTATGCCGATAGAGAGGGGATTTGTGTGAAGATCATGCATGATCGCAATGTGAGTCGTATTTATCCACAATATCGCCTGCCCCCGTTTCTTAACGCAACTATTTTGCCGCATTTTTCTGACTATGTAAAGAGATATAGTTATGAAAATTGATATTCTAGTTGCAGACAACACCTATGGCACGGCACGGCATTTTGCAAAAGGGTTGCAAAAAGGGCTGCTGGAATTAGGTCATGAGGCGCCCGCACACTGGATTGGGGAGGGGCATTTCTACCACGCTTTAGCAGAGATGCAGAAAAGTCCTCCCGATTTTACGCTCTCTTTCTCTATCATAGAGGGGTTGGAGAATGCTCCCTTCCCTCATTTTACCTATTTATTCGACCCTGTCGTCTACTTTCTTCCCTTGTTGCTACAAAAGAATCACACGCTCTCTTGCCAAGATCGCGAAGAGGCTACGATTGTGGGGCGTCTATTTCTCCCACATGCAGTCTGTCCAAGTTTGATGACTTCTCCGGATAAAGAGCGCGAATATGATGCTGTATTTTTTGGCTCCTGTATCGATATTGACGCATTGATTGAAAGCTGGGGGGAGAACTCCCTTTTCCTTGATGTGGCTATGCGTGTTTTGACATCTCCTCTCTCTATCTTGGAGGCATTACGAGAGGCCAAATTCCGCAATGAAGAGATCGTTATCGCTTTCGAACAGGTTGATGCTTTTGTACGAGGATTTGAGAGAATCGCTTTGCTCAAACAGTTTCCTGAAGCCTGTATTTGGGGAAATGGTCCCTGGAAAAAATATCTTCCCGATGCGGTCATTTTTCCCGCCACTTCATTTTCGGAAACGATAGAGATTATGCGTTGCGCAAAACGTGTTCTCAATACCTCTACAACTATAAAACAAGGATTGCACGAACGGATATTAACGGCGCTAGCTTGCGGCGCACAGCCGATCACAGCAAATAACGGCGTGCTAGCACAAGAATTTTCCACTCTGCCCACATTCCCGCAAGGCGAGTGGGAAGAGGCACCAGAGATCAGACACAACGTACAATCTATTTTGGATGCTCAAACAAGGATTTTAGCAAGACATACTTGGAAAACACGCGCTGAGAAGATTGTGGAGCACATGAAATGATCTTCACAACCCAAAACTCAGGTTTATAACCTGAGTTTTGAGTTCTTCTCCCTCATCCTCAGGGAGTTTTCTGGCTGCTCTTGCAATTTTTTGCTCGATAATAGCGCCTTCGGCTATGATCTTCGCAAAAACTTGCCAGATCATCTCAGAAAACTCCTCTGATTACGAGGAAGAACAACCCAAAACTCAGGTTTATAGAGAGCTGTTCCGGTGGTTAAAATAGGTACACTGGGGACATTTAGATATCGAATCACAACTTTTTGCGAGATAGGTAAACTGGCAGTACTCACACTCGGTTAACAATTGACTGGGAGGCAGGGAGATTTTTTTGCGCCTTTGCTTATATGAATAGAGCCAGACTCCAAAGCAGAGGCTTAAGAAGAGTCCCAAGTAGATCATTAATGCTGTCGACATTTCAATTGCTATCATCATCAAACTCAATTTTTAGAGGAGTATAGTCCAACTCCTCAATATCCGAGAAGTCGGGCTCATGATAACAACATTCCAAAAGATTATCGATTGAGCAAACCTCTTCTGATAGGGCAAAGTCAAAGAGTTGGGGAGATAGCTCAGTATCGGAGGTAAGAAAAGCTCTCTGTTGAGCTATCTCTCTGCGCTGCGGTTTGCCCAAATCGATTTCTACGCAAGAAGGAGGCAGAGGTATGACATTGAGCTGGGCAGGGGAGACGACGCGAAAGAGGAGCACAAAGAGCAGATGTACACCTAAACTGAGCAAAAAACCGCGCCACATACTTTGAGTAAAGCGACTCTCTCTTTTATGCAACAGGACGCGAAAGTCTTTTTTTACTCTCTGAATGCGAAGCATGGATCCCCTTCATTGTAGACAAGGCGTAGCTTTGTGTGCGCCTCTTGAGCAAGAGAGAAAAGACGTAAAAAATCCCCATATTCTACATTGCGGTCAATGCTCAAGACAACGGTTGTATCTGCCTCAGGATGTGCAGTAGTTAACTTGTCGATTTCTCGTAACAATGTCGATTTAAAGGAACTTAAGTCCACGATCTCTTTTCTGCTGCCGACATAGATGACATTTTGGGCATCCATGACAACCAGCACTTGCGTTGTGAGAGGCAGGGAGGGGCGATTTACCTCTGGTAAAGAGATGTTAAGAGATTTTAGGGGTAAAATATCGGAGGTCACGAGAAAAAAGACCAACATCAGAAGAACCACATCGACCAAAGGCGTGAGGTCTATCAATGCATTTGTCGGTTCTAGTCTCGATTTAAACTTCATACGCAGTCCTATGCATCAGAAGATCTACTACCTCTGATGAAGTTGTCTGAATTTCGAGGATGATCACATTGATCCGACTTAAGAGGTAGTTGTAGGCGACAACGCAGGGAATGGCGACCACAAGGCCGGCGGCGGTTGTGACAAGAGCGTATTCCATTGCTTCTCCGACTCGCGTGGTAGAGATGTCCATTAATCCGGAGACGCGCATTTCAGAGAAGGCTTGAATAAAACCAATCACAGTTCCTAGAAGACCAATCAGGGGAGCAATATGTGCAATGACGGATAGAATCTTGGCATTTTTTTCTAATCGTGCGATTTCACATAGCCCTGCGATTTCCATACTCGCTTCAATATCCTCTTTGGATCTCTCATGCTTCAAAAGACCTGCTCGCAATATATTGGAGATGGCTCCATCTTTTTCTTCACATATCCGGATCGCCTCCATGATATTTTGCTCGCGGATTGTCCGCCGCAGGTTGATGATCAGTCGATTAGTATCGATCTCCGAGCGGCGCAAAAAGAAGAGTCTTTCGAAAAAGACGGTGAGTGCTATAAGAGAGCACCCAGCTATTACGATCAAAACAGTGTTCCACTCATGAAAATAGCGAGTGATATTACTCCAATCCATATTCTCTCCGTAGTTTATCTTTTGCCAATATTCCCCACTCCCCACCATATTTTGCCGTTGCTTCCAACTGGCGGATGGCAAGCTCATGTCTATCTTGCAATTCATAAATTTCGGCGCGTAAGTACATAGCCTTCAAACGTAGGGGAGAAGCGATATCGGCATTGATCACGTTCGAAAGAAGGCGCATGGCAGTGTCATATTCTTTTTGATAGCGATAACATTCACTGATCATAAGATTTATTTTGAGTTTCTGTTCAGCTGAGAGATAGTTTTTTCCCACACTCTCTGCGATTTTCAAACAATTGAGAGCAGTCTCATAATCTTTGCATTGGAAAGCCAGTTTTCCCAGCTCGCGCCAGGTGTGGGAGAGGTATAGCCCCTCTTTTACTCCCCTCTCTCGATAGTGCTCTAGCATGGCACCTAGCCTCTCTTGCGCTTTTCCCGCCATAGAGAGTTTCATATAACTTTCGGCCAATGCAAACTCACTTCTTTCGTAGAGAAAAGGGTAAGGCGTCTCTTCTTTCAAAACTTTTGTAAGGGGATGGTTGACGTCGGCAAATTCAGCAACGATCTCTTCCAAGATTTTTTGGCTCTCTTTCCATTGCTCCTTTCGACATAAATACATGAGTGCTAATTCGAGACGAGATTGGTACTAGTCTGAGATAGAAGAGATATCGGGGCTTTTCTCCTTGCTATATAGGTTAAAAGCAGAAATGGCTTCATTAAAACGCCATTGCGCTTTTTCCGCTGAAGAGGCATTCACACCCATCAAGTAGTGCACGATAATTTGCAAAGGGGAGTATTCGAAAAGTTGCGAAAAAGGCATAAGATGCGCCAAAGCTTCGCTCTTCCCCTCCAAATAGTCGATGTAGGAGTATTGTTGGAAGTAGGCTTCTGGGGCGAAGTTGGACTCTCGATAGTTCTCATATACTTGCCTTCTGAGCCGTAGCACTCGCTCATGCGGCTCATGACGCTTTTCCGCTGCTACAGAGGCCCAATACCAGGCGTCTCCCGCGATCTGTGATTCTGGATAGTTTTGGGCAAGCTGTAAAAAAATTCGCTCGGCTTCCAAAAAATCCTCCTGCTTGAAGTTGAGAGAACCCAAGATAAAAAGGGAGTCTGGCACAAGCTTCCCTTGGGGATAAAGAGAGACGAGCTGCGAGAGGGAGTCTTGTGCTAGCGCAAAGCTCGTGAGTCGTGAGGCAATGAGCCCGCGCAAGTAGAGAGATTCCTCTCGAAGATCTTTTGTGTCGATAAATTTATGTAAAAGAGTTTCTAGAATGGCATAGGAAGAGTCTTTGAAAAAGTTCACCTTTGCCTCAAGTTTTAAAATATGCGCTGCCGTGTCGACATCTGCGGCGTCTATTAGAAGAAAGGCGTGTTCAAAGCAGGAGGTAGCCAGCTGATAACAGTCGCTACGCATTTCAGGTATCTCTACGCCCTTCTGGAAGTGATTAAGACCGCGCGCGCACCAAGCTTTTGCATAAGAGGGCAGATTTTTAAAACGATTCTCGGTAGCCTGTGCATAGAGATGTTCCCGCTCCTCGTAATTGGGAGCAGCCTCTGCTAGAAGGAGTAAGGCCTCGAGCTCCCCCTTAGAGGAGAGCTTCTCCTTTCTTGGCAAAATGAGCGAGCACATTTTATTGTAGGCGTCAACTTTGTTATCATGTTCACTCTTTGTAAGATGAAGGTGAGCAAGAGCTAAGGTTGCAAGCTCGGATTCAGAAGTGGGGAGAAGCCTTTCGAACAACTCTTCTGCTTGTGAAAAGCATTGTGCTCGCTCCTCTGCACTTGTATCCACGTCATCTCCAAGTTTCATATAACTCAAGCCCAGTTTGTAGAATGCTTGGAAACGCCAAGCCCCTTGCCCCCGCTGTGGAATAGAGAGAGAATAGAGTTCTTGAGCGCTAGCGAAGTCTTCTCGAGCATATGCCGCCTCGCCGCGTAGGTAAAAGAGTTCACAACGCAAAGGATCTCTTTGGGGAAGAGATTCACAAAAAGGGGCAAGCAGAGTTTCTACTTTATCGCAGTTTGCTTCAGAGAGATGCATTCTTGCAAGATAGATAGCTGCTAGGATACAAGGCTTCTTTTTTTTGTTCCCCGCCTCTAGCAATTGGGTGAAATAGCGCCTCGCCTCTGCAAAATTCTTAGCTCTATAATATTGATAACCCACCTCAAAGAGGGCGTTGTCATAGTGGTCCAATTGAGAGGGCAAAGCGCAGCTTGTGTAATCGAGAAAATGAGCCAAAGCCTCTTCATATTGCTTCCATTTTTTGTAGGAGAGAGCACAAAGGTAGAGCAGCTCGCGATCGATCTGATCTTGAGGAGGATTTTCGGACTCAGAGAGTTGGGCAGCGCGCTGAAAATTTGCGCAAGTGTAGTTTTCTTCCACAAGAAGATAGCGAATCTTTTTTTCCAAGAGATCGGAGAGTTGCGCTTTGGGAAAATAGCCTTTTTCTACTGCCCCCAGCACTTTCTCGTAGATTTGCACGGCCTCTTCATGAAACCCAGTAGCAGAGAGTCGTTTTGCTTTACGGAGAAGCGAATCATATTCTGC
>JBJXGG010000040.1:0-5430 GCA_046153495.1 Chlamydiales bacterium | reverse complement strand
TCTTCCATGACCAATCCCGCTTTTCGCTCTTTTTTAATAATTGCCTTCATTTAGATCCTCTATATGACATGTAACTCTTTGCCAACCTTCTCAAAAGCGGCTATCGCCCGATCGACTTCTGCACGATTGTGTACAGCAGACATTTGTGTACGAATGCGCGCAACTCCCTGAGGAACAACTGGATAAAAGAATCCAATCACATAGATTCCTTCATCTAACATTTTTTTCGCAAAGATTTGTGTTAGTTTTGCATCTCCTATCATCACGGGGATAAGAGGATGATCTTTTCCTCCTAGTACAAAGCCTAGCGCGCTCATTTTTTCTCTGAAGTGATTTGCATTCTCAAAGAGCCGTTTCCGTAAACAAGCTCCTTCGCTTTCGAGCAAATTGAAGACCTCTAGCGAAGCGCATGCAATACTGGGGGCTAGAGAGTTTGAGAAAAGATAGGGGCGAGAGCGTTGCCGTAGCCAGTCGATGATCTCTCTTCTACCAGATGTGTATCCTCCAGAAGCTCCGCCCAGCGCCTTTCCAAGAGTCCCTGTGATGATGTCAACGCGTCCTATACAATCGCAATATTCGTGAGTTCCTCTTCCCTCATTTCCGAGAAAACCGGCCGCATGGCAATCATCGATCATTACAAGAGCCTCATATTTCTCTGCAAGATCGCAAATAGCAGAAAGGTTGGCGATAATCCCATCCATGGAGAAAACACCATCTGTCGCGATCAAACGGAAGCGATAATCTTGTGCCTCTTTGAGCTTCTCTTCGAGATCCTCCATATCATTATTTTTGAAGCGTAGTCTCTTTGATTTACAAAGACGGATGCCGTCAATAATACTGGCATGATTAAGACTATCGCTGATGATCGCATCTTCTTGTCCAAGAATAGTCTCAAAAAGACCTCCATTTGCATCAAAACAAGAGGTATAGAGAATCGTGTCTTCGGTTTTAAGAAATTCAGATATCTTCTTCTCCAAAGCGATATGGATATCTTGCGTGCCACAAATAAAGCGGACGGAGGCTAATCCGAATCCATATTTGGTATAACTTGCCTCAGCGGCGGCAATCACTTTGGGATGATTGGCGAGGCCTAAATAGTTATTCGAACAAAAATTGAGAACATGCTTTTTATCGCTCAAATCAACTTCGGCCTTTTGCGGAGAAGAGATCACACGCTCTTGCTTATAAAGACCCGTCTCTTTCAGTTGATCTAACTGCTCTTGTAAATAGGCAATAAATGGTTTAGCCATTGTTCTCTCCATAAATAAGTTCTCCCTTTATAAGGGTAAAGCGTTGATCACAAAGCTTGGCAAGCTTAACATCATGCGTTACAACTATCAGCGACTTATTTTCTTGCTTCACACAATGCATCAAAATTTGGTGGATTGTCTGAGAGGTTTCATGATCTAAATTTCCGGAAGGCTCATCGGCGAGTATAATCTCAGGGTTATTGCAAAGCGCGCGGGCTATAGCGACGCGCTGTTTTTCTCCCCCTGATAGTAGTTTCGCCGGATAATGCTTCCGATGAGCTAACCCAACACTTTCTAAAAGAGCGCACGCCTGAAGATAGGAGGGCGTTCCTTTCGCAATATTTTTGCCTGCGATCAGAGCCGGCATCAAGACATTTTGTAAAACGGAGTAGTCTTCCAAAAGATTGAAGGACTGGAAGATAAAACCGATATGTTGATTTCTCAGTTCGCTAGCTGAGTGTTTATCCGTCCTTTTTCCTACGATTTCGAGCTGACCACTGTTTGCCTCATCCAAAGTACCCAGGATGTGGAGAAGTGTGCTTTTCCCTTCACCTGAAGCTCCCATAATTGCGACACTAGTGCCTGGCGCTACCTCTAAGGAAATCTCTCGTAACACATCTACTTTCTGAGGATGAAAGAAGCTTTTGCGCAATTTAGTGGCACGTAACACAGGTTGGTTCATCCATCCCTCCTTAAGGTGTCGGAAGGACGGATCCGTGCCGCTTTGATCGCAGGAACTAGACCAGCGAATAGAGAGATTATAATGGTAGCAAGCAGAACAAATAAGAGAGCGCTCACGCTCACTTTATTCGGTAGCTCAGGACCAAAGAACATCTTTTGGAAAAACTCACGTCCTTTGAGGAAGTTCAGAGCCTGTACGAGCACTTGAATATTCTTAAGAGTAAGAATGGCGAGGATTGTGCCAATAAGACTACTCAATAATCCCGTTGCCAAACCACAAATACCAAAGATCGCAGCGATTTTGCGAGGAGTAGCTCCCAGAGATTGTAAGATACCGATTTCTTTTTTCTTATCATTCACAAGTAAAATCAACATGGAGATAATATTCGAGCATGCTACGATCAAGATCATCACGGAGACGAGAGTAAAAATAGTCTTATCGCTATCGAATTGGTGTAGCACGGGGCGAGCAAATTCATAATCCCTAAAAGTTTCCACATTCCAATAATCTGCGATCCCGCGCTTTGCAAAAGCGGCGAGCAGATTAGCCTTCACACTCTCCGCGTCATCCGCTCTGTCTAGCCAGACATTGATTCCATTCGCAAACGTCTGATCAGGAAGAGAGAGATTTCCCGAAAACGTACGCATCATGTCAGCAGAAACCAAGACAAGCTTGCCTGACATTGGGATAATGCCTGGATCAAAGAAACCCGCCACGTAGATAGGCGTCTGCTGCTCGCTTACAGAAGTAGACGTACTCGTTAAAAAGGTGAGATAGCCGCGGTCGCCTAAACGCACCCCTTTATCGCGATACATAGAGGAGATCAGTACACCACCACCCAACCCTTTCTCATTGGGTATGCAGCATCCTTTTTTATCCTGCTTTTCATATACCCAAAATGAGGCGCCATCACGGAGATCAGCTTTTTGCACAGAAAGATGGTTGAACGGAGCAATGCCAGAAATGGTGATTCCTTGGAGCTCTGTCTTTAGCTGCATACGGATAGAATTCGCGCTCGTGGCATGAGATAAACTCTCTTCTACAAGAGAGGAAGACCACTCGACACCACGATCGACTGTGATCTGATCATAAGGGTTTTCCAACTTCCGGTCATGGAACGCAAGCGATACCTCTTGCGTATCAAAGCCTGCTTTTGCCAGTTCCGTTCGCAATCCAGCTAACCGCTCTAATGAAGAGGGCACAATCACCTTGTCTCCCCCTACCGGAAAATGGATCAAACATCCCTTCAAAATACCCTCTTGAGGATAGAGATTAGGAAGAAGTATAAATTCAAAATTTGTTGTCGCTACTTTCTGAACATCAACGCTATCGAAAAACTCTCTGAAGTTTTTTGGGCCAGTAATCGCATTAAAAAAATAACTAATATCTTTCTCATCTGGGGGAAGAAGCAGCTTGGTCATTCTGCTGTTGTTCTCGTCATGACCCATGACATAAGAGAGCTGACTCAAAAAGGCGTGCTCATCACCTTGACTGGCAACCCGTATACGGAGATTGCAAAGCGAGATTTCTGCCTCCTGAGGGCGGATCCCTTTATAGTTAAGCTCTTCGACCGAGCTCCACGCCTCCTTGACCAAATCCTTCACTTTTCCATCAGGTCCCAAATCGGGAGAGGAGAGAGAGGGTGGAAGCTCTCGATCCACATGAGGGTCATAAGGATCGGTCAAATGGCTCACTCTCTTCTCTCTAATGGACTTTGGCGTGAAGTTGGATTGAAGAGAAAAGCTATCGACTTGGTGATAGTAAGAGTTAAAATATTTTTCCGTTGGCGTGATCTTTACAGGTGGATTGAGCGTGACAAAACCCTCAATCCAACGTTCCTGAATCCCCTCTGCAACAGAGAGAAAGACGATAGCCAGCCAAACAACGAGAGAGACTACAAAAATAGAAACAAGTGATATGACTGAAACAGAAAGCTGTCGCCACCTTGGAATTAAATATTTTAGTGCGACGGAAAGCTCAAAGCGCATAGACTACTTTGCTTCTTTAAATGCTACGTGACGTCTCAGTTTACGATCGTACTTCTTCAGCTCGATACGCTCCTTAGACGTTTTTTTGTTTTTCGTGGTCCAGTATACATCCGTGCTCTCTGTACTCTTTAGCTTGATAATTTCCCGGTTCTTACTTGCCATGAATAGCTCCTTTACTTTTCGTTAAGGCACATAGAGTAGAAAATTAAGCGATAAATTTCAACTTTTTTGATCTAAATAGGCTTGATGGTGTAACCTCTCTTGCCTATGAACAAAATCAACTTTACCAGTCTTGGATGTCCGCGTAATCTCGTTGACAGCGAGGTAATGCTAGGAATTCTTTTAAAATCCGGCTATGAGATCACCCCTCATCTCGAAGAGGCCGACTACCTTGTTGTGAATACGTGCGCCTTTCTTGAATCGTCGCGGATTGAGTCTAAAGAGGTGATCGCAGAGCTACTCGATTGCAAAAAGGAGTCTGCGAAGCTCATAGTGACAGGGTGCATGGTCACAAAGCACCGAGAAGAGATCGAAACCCTTTTTCCAGGAGTACACTACCTGCTCGGCTCAGGAGACGTGGAGGGGATTCTTAGAGCTGTCCAGTCTGATCAACAGGGGCGTGAAGTAGGAACTACGAAGAGCTACCTTGAGGCTGGAGAAGTGCCCCGCATGCTTTCAACTCCCACCTCTTATGCCTATCTAAAGATTGCCGAAGGGTGTCGTAAGGGATGCGCCTATTGCATTATCCCGCAAATCAAAGGGAAGCTTCGCAGTAAAACTTTCGAGCAAGTATTAAAAGAATTTAGAGCACTCCTCTCTCAAGGGGTAAAAGAGATTATTTTGATCGCGCAAGACCTTGGCGATTATGGCAAGGATCGAGGTGAGTTTAGCTTAGCTCCTCTTTTAAAGAATATTTTGTCAATAAAAGGGGATTATTGGCTCCGCCTTCTTTATCTCTACCCGGATGAAATAACCGATGAAATTATAGAGATTATTCAATCAGATCCTCGCATCTGCCCTTATCTCGATATGCCGATCCAGCACATCAATGACGAGATTTTGAAAGACATGCGCCGCCATACAGATGGTAAACAGATTAAACACGTGATCAGAAATTTGCGTGAAAAAATCCCTGCTATTCATATCCGCACCAGCCTCATCGTCGGATTTCCGGGAGAGAGCGAGAAACAATTCCAGGAACTCGCCTCTTTTTTACAAGAATTCCCTTTAAACCAAGTAGGCATCTTCAAATATTCACGTGAAGAGGGTACGCCTGCTGCAAAAATGGACAACCAGATCGATGAGGGAACGAAAGAGCGACGTCATCAAGAACTAGCTAAAATTCAACAACAAGCAGTTGAAACTCTCAATCAAAATTTGATTGGGCAAAAGTTGGATGTGATTGTGGAAAGTTACCACCCGGAGAGTGAATTTTTGCTCGTAGGACGACATCAAGGTCAGTGCCCAGACATTGATGGTCAAGTGATCTTGAACGATTGGAGTCGGGTAG
>JBJXGG010000037.1:0-9061 GCA_046153495.1 Chlamydiales bacterium | reverse complement strand
TCGCGACTCTACTACATCCTTGGGAATGCCTCCAACTTGTTGAAAGACGAGAAGATTTGCTTCCAAAAATTCTTTTGCTCCAATTGCCGCTACTCCGCTCTCATCTTCCAATAGTTGGGCAATGCGGAAGAGAAAATTTGTCTCTAAGTTTTGATCAATGATCTCTTTTTCTATTACAGACAACGGTATAGTAGCAACTAACTCGCTTACAATAGAGCGCAGTTGTCGGATAGTGTGCAGTACTTCATATGTTTCTCCGCGCACTATGACAAGATATTGTGCATCGTGCAAAAGTGCTCTAAATTGGGTTTCCATATCTTGAGGAATAGGAAAACGAAAACCATCCGAGCCTGCTACTAAAAAATTTTCTTCTCTTTCTACCATTGTTTCTGTGCAATTTTCAAAAAAAACAATTTGGCAGAGTGCTTCATAGAGTTTTCTTCGGATATCAGGAAGCTGTATAGGGACGGCAGCTGCTACGATCGAGGCTAGCAGTTTCTCTTTTGGCGATTCAGATGGTGCGTCTAATTGATTGTTATGAGAGAGTTCTACCCCACATGTCAGTGCAAAAAGAAGAGGGCTGTCTGTAAAGCTTTGAAAGGTTTGCTGAGCAAAAGGTAGGGTTGTGGGGGAGAATACCCGTTCAAGAGCTTTGCCTAATGGGACAAAACCCTCATCAGATGTAGAGGAAGAGAAGTTTGTTTCATGACCATCCTCTAGTAGTATCTCGTAAATATGCGCGCATGGCGTAAGACGCGCAAGAGTGGCAGGGGATACAGGTGAGGTTGCGCTTCTAGAGCTGGATAAATGCTTCGTTACTATGGGAGCAATAGGGATACAAGAATCTTTAAGCTGATAATAGCCTGTTGCCAGCATTGAGATAAGCAGCTCTACTTTGGCAAGAGGTAATACGCTCGTCACGGCATTGAGCCCCGCGATAGCAAAGCAGTTAGGACGATGTATTTGCACATGCAAGGTGAAAAGAACTTTCACGACCACACAGGCTACGAGTTCATTTGAAAGAGTGTGCGTCGTAGGAAATTGCCACTCAAGACGGACTAGTCTCTCCATAGAAGGGGCGACAGTAAACTCCTGCGCCAGCACTTTTGAAAACAAAAGGCGATATTTTGAGTCTTTTGCTAAGCTTGTCGCGATAGCTACGATTTGTTGTGCGTGTAAAGGAGCGATAAACTTCGCGTCAAGAAATGGAACCAAGCGGGCTACCGCTAAAGACCCCGCTTCACTAAAACGATTACTGCAAATCACCATTCTGGCTAATGTTCTGCGTAGCTCGGTGCTGATCGCAGCGGGGATCTCATCTGCAAGAGAACCACAGGAGAACCTATGTTCTGTGTCGAGCTCGTTTAATCTGCTATTGATTTCTTTAATGCGAAGAGCGAGAAAGGTGCTACAGGAGAGATCAGGCATTTCTCGAGCGCGACATAAGTAGTAGCGCAAAACTCCCAACTCCACCAAAGCATCTGCCCTGGGAAATGTAAGAATTGTTTCGATTCTACTTTGTAAGTGTAGACGGTACAACGGATGATAGACGCTTAACGGAGAGTCATCGATTGCTTGGAGAGTCTCTTGGATCATAGAATCTTTAATAGGGGGGCGAACCCTTTGTGATTCTTGGTAAACTGTTGCTGCGGTACTTGCACTACTAGTTTGGACGACAGCCACACGTCCTAGAAATTTACCTGAAGTGGTTCGGGGATTTACTCTTCTAAGGACGGGGCTTGCAAGAAAATGAGAAGGAGATTTTGGTGCTTCTGTAGCCATGACACTAATAATTTTACACTTAGGGATGATAAATACAAAGAGCAGTTATTTTTTTGTGAGCCGTACAACCGTTTCTACATGTGTGGTTTGCGGGAACATATCGAGAGGTTGGACGAGATCGATGTGATAGTTGTACAGAAGAGCGAGGTCGCGTGCAAGCGTAGCAGGATCACATGATATATAAACTATTTTTGATGCAGAGCATCGTTCTAGCAGAGAAGTCTCACACCCTTTACGAGGAGGGTTGAGGAAGAGGACGTCGGGCTTTTCTTGTTGTTGTTCGGCGCGGCCGACCCGAAATTCGCAGTTTGTGATTTTGTTCATCTGTGCATTCTCGCGCGCATCTTCAATCGCCTCGGGCACTACGTCTACGCCGATCACTTTTTTTGCTTTTTCTGCGGCAAAAAGAGAGAGGGTACCCACGCCGCAGTAGGCATCTAAAACTGTTTCATTTTTTTGGATATCGGCCAAAGTGATGGCTGTGCGAAAGAGGTTATTGGCCTGCCAGGAGTTGACTTGAAAAAAGGCTGGAGCAGATATTTTGAACCGTTTTTTGTCGAGTTCTTCATAGATATAAGAGCGACCATGGAGAGTGCGGAAATTACGCCCCAAAATCACATTATTTTTTCCAGGCGATACCTGGACAACCCCTTCTACATGTGGGATTTTTTTTGCGAATGAGTCTAGGTCGTTATTGCCTACAAAAAGGACTAAAGTCTCTGATGTGAAAACGCCATTGCGGATGATGAGATATTCGATGGGGGTGATAAGATTTTTTTTTATCCATTTAAAGATCTCTTCTCCCTTTTCGCAGTGGATATAGCAATTGTCGAGTGGGATGATCTCATGGCTATGTTTGCGGAAAAGGCCAATCGTTTTTTCTCCATTTTTCCACAATAGAGGGAGTTGGATTTTATTGCGGTAGTTGTAGATGATAGGAGAGGGAATGGTGGGTTGTACCTTTACATCAATATGAGCCAGGCGACGTAATGCCTCCTGTACGCGCCTGTTTTTAATACAGAGTTGTTCTTCATAAGAGAGATGCTGGAGGTGGCAGCCACCACAATCTCCAAAAAGGGGACAAGGAGGGTGTCTGCGATGCGGACTCTTTTCAAGAAGAGAGAGAAGTTTTCCCTTGCAGTAGCTCTTTTTATTTTCGACGATTTCAATTTCTACGAGTTCGCCGGGCAGCGCACCTTCCACAAAGATTTTTTTTCCATCAGGCAGTGAGCCGACCCCTTCGCCGGAAGCTCCAAGATCTGTGATTGAGACTTTCATGGTGGAGAGCATATCACATACCCTAATAAAGCAGAATCGATTGAAAAATACCCCAATCAATGAGGTCTTTAAAATCGTAGCGAGCTCCCCTCCTTCAGTCTAGTCAGAGAGGTTATCAACCTGAGTTTTGGGTTCTTCTCGCTCATCCTCAGGGAGTTTTCTGGCTGCTCTTGCAATTTTTTGCTCGATAATAGCGCCTTCGGCTATGATCTTCGCAAAAAATTGCAAGATCATCTCAGAAAACTCCTCTGATTACGAGGAAGAACAACCCAAAACTCAGGTTATCAATCTCAATTGAATCGGCTATACCAAGAGCAAAAAATTAAGATACCGTGAATATGTATCTTTATTTTTTGCCAATGGGATTAGATTAATCCGCGGTTTTCAATTCTGCGCGGGAATAGATCAATAGCCCCGAAATAATTACCACAAAAGAGAGATAGAAAAGGAGATTCATGCGCTCATCTAAAAAAATCGAGCCGAAAGCAGCGGTAAAAAGAGGGCCTGTAAAACCTGCAAATGTCATGAAGGGGAGAGAGAAACGACGTAAACTGTAGGCGTAGATGTTATAGCAGATGACGTTATGAATGATGGTGATATAGATTAATCCGAAAAGAAAGGGTTGCCATTTCAAAAGGGGAAGAGGGTGCCAATCTTCTATCGCAAACGAGGTGATCAGCGAAAATATGCCTCCGAAGAAAAAGGAGTAAGTATTTGCTGTGAGAAAAGAGAATTGATAGAGGCGCACCAATCTCTTCATGATAAGCCAACCTATGACACAGGTGAAGGCGCTGATGGAGACGGCAATTTCTGGAAGAGAAAAGCGGCCGAAAAGGGTCTGCTCATTAGAAGGTTGGAGATAAATAGGAAGAAAGCCGATGAGCCCAACAAAAAGGCCTAGCCACTTTTTCCACCGCATTTTCTCTTTGAAAAGAAAATAGGAAAGAAGAATGGCAAAGAAGGGAGAGAGACTATAGATCAGAGCAGTCTTTGCCGTCTCCATGTACTGGAGCCCCCAAAACTCAAAGGCATTCGTAATAAAAACATTGAAAAACCCTAACAAAAAAAGGGAAGGCAGGTGTTTCCACTGCAATGCAAGCGCGTTTCTATTTCGTATGTACTGAAAAGAAAAAAGAATACAGCCCGCGAGCAGCATTCGCACGCCAGTCAGAAAATAGGGATCGACATACTGCAACGTGACTTTGCCAACAGTAAACGTGCTAGCAAAAAGTGCGTACATCAAGATGACCAGTATCATAGCACGGGAGGGAGATACTCTCTAATTTGTTCGGACTTGGAAAGAGTTAAATCTTTGTGGATCTCCTTTTCAATCAGCTTCACAATTGCCGGCTTAAGACACCCTTTGAGTACCGCGACGAAAGGAGGATTCGCAATAAGGTAGAGGCGTTCGAACTCCCCGCTTTTGTGTGCCTCATCTAACATATGCGCAATCTCAGCGGCAAAATGATGAGCCTCTTTTTCTTGCGGTGTTGTCTTCTCCTCTAACGAGTTCATGCCAAATCCGACTCGACTGTTTGTGCGCCCTCTCTTGTCTGCAACAAGATCTTTCGCTTTTTCATGACTCTCTTTGTGTTCTAGTGATCTAAATTCGCAAAGTTTGTCTACATTTTCTGCATATAACACTTTGGCACGGCTCTTGTTAGCACAAACAATCCAGACTTTTCTCATCATGCTGACCTCAAAATTGCGTTAAATAAGGGTCATTATATGGATGGGAGAGCAACTTGCAACAATTTCATTATTGACGCATAATGAAACATTGCGTAGTGTGTAAGAAAAATTGAAACTTCAAATGGGGAGTAAAACATGAAGAAGTTCGTATTAACTGTACTGTCCGTTCTTACGTGTGGTGCGATATATGCGTTACCTGTACAGAACCTGGCAGATGCGAGCCTCTATTCCAACGGTTTTTGGTGGGGCGATAATGGCTGTGATCCTTGCGATCCTTGCGGTAGCTGGTGCGATGCATTTAGTCTACGATTAGGTTTTTATGGGGATTATGTCTTTAACCGCCATCTAGAGACAACTGTGAATGGGAGACGTGCTGGCGATATTCAGACGTCGACAATTATGACAAATGCTGGCATGGCTGTAATAAACATTTGTGACTACATCGATCTGTTTGGTACCGTAGGAGTTTCCAACTTTTGGATCAAAACACCATCTCAGGTTTTTGGTTTTAGCAACGTGCAGTCGGAACTCGATTTTGCTCCCGCTATGTCTTATAGCGGCGGATTGAGAGCGACGGCTTGGCGTTGTGACTGTTTTGTGATTGGTGCAGAGGCGCAATACTTCTATTCAGGGCCGAAGCTAAATTACTATTTGCCTTATGATACAGGAGTTTTGACATATTTTAACTCAGATACGAAGATGTCTTACCAAGAATGGCAAGTGGCTATTGGTGCTTCTTATATCTTCAGAAACTGTGCAAACTTTGAGTTTGTGCCGTATGGAGCCGTTCAGGTTTCTGGTGGTAAGTGGAACTTCAGTGATTTTAGTTATGTCGTCAACGAAGTCACACATCAGATACCTAACTTGCGCCCTAAGAAGATAGTCGGATTTACATTCGGTATGTCTGCTGTTCTTTGCGACATGATTGGGATGACAGTAGAGGGTCGTTGGGCGAACGAAAAAGCTGTTCATGTGAACGGACAGGTGCGCTTCTAATGATAGTAGCGGTTTAAACCTTGGTTTTAAGTAGAAAACCACCAAGTTTCTCTTGGTGGTTTTTTTTTGTCTGTGTATAATTTCCCGCAAACGAACCCGAACTTTGAGGAAAACGGTATGAAAAAACTAGCACTTTTGGCAATTAGTCTAATGACCTGTGGAATGGTACACGCACTACCAGTAGGAAATCCGGCAGAACCCGCTTTATACACCGATGGGATATTTTGGGAGGGAGCAACTGCTTGTTGTGACCCATGTGATCCTTGTGCTAGTTGGTGTGATTGGTTTAGTTGGAGACTTGGTTTTTATGGCGACTATGTTTTCAACCGCCATTTAGAAACAAAAGCGACAGGAGCCTTCGCCGGTGAAGTGGAGAGAACCACAATCAGTACGAATGCGGGATTGATCACTGTCGGTATTTGCGACACGGTCGATCTCTTTGCTACTGTGGGAGTCTCTAACTTACAGCTCATTACAAACGATAAGATTTTTTTAGTTTTTGATGACTTTGGTAAGAACGGCGATATTTTATTCTCGCCCAAGTTCTCTTGGAGTGTAGGAGCCAGATGGGCCATCATTAGTTGTGGGAATTTTGCTCTTGGTTTAGAAGGGCAATACTTCCAATTCTCTCCGAACATGGATCGTTGGCTAACTCAAGCTAATGATGACCAGAGCTTCACATACTTTAATACTAATCGCGGTGCTACTTACAGCGAGTGGCAAGCTGGATTGGGTGCATCTTATGTCATTGAAACTTGTGGTGGTGTAAATGTTGTTCCTTATGCAGCATTCCAAGCGGCAGGTGCAAAATTAAAGTGGAATACTACACATATAACGATAAATGGCATCGACGATTACAACATGCGCCAGTTAAAAGAGTCAAAGACTTGGGGCTGGGCTTTAGGTTCAACCATCATGTTCAATGATGCCTTTGGACTTGGAGTAGAAGGTCGTTGGGCAAATGAGAAGGCCGTTTATGTAAACGGTCAGGTCCGATTCTAACCTCTTACTATGAAGAGGCTCTTTTTATTACTAGCTTTTTTGGAGGCGGCGCTTTTTGCGCTGCCTCTTGACAATCCGACGCAAGCGAGTTTTTTCACCAGTGGTGTATTTTTCGACCCTTGCAAGGTAAATCCTTGCGACCCGTTTTTTGTTTGGGCTGATGCGGTCCGCTTTCGTGTTGGTTATTATGGTGACTTTGTCTTTGATCGTCGGATGGAAGAGATCCGGTTGGGTGACAAGATGGGTTCTGTCAACAAGGCTTCTCTTTCGACAAATGCGGTGGAGCTAGTCTCGAATATCTACAATTGGATGGAGGTGTTTGCTACTTTTGGAGTCACCAACCTCTCTTATCAGACACATGCGGTCGATTCGGGGCTTTTTTCTCGTCTCGAGTGTTCTCCTAGCTTCTCCTGGAGTGTGGGTGGGCGAGGGACGCTATTTCAGTGTGGCTATTTTCGACTTGGGGGAGAAGGGCAATATTTCCGCCTAGAACCAGATGTCAATCGCTTTTTTAATTTAGGAGCTGGTCAGGTTCTCTATTTCAATAGCACGAATCATATGGTTTATGAAGAGTGGCAAATCGGTTTTGCGCTCTCTGCACAATTCATGACTGCAGCACGTACATCTCTTGTTCCCTACTTGGGTCTTACCATTTCTCAAGGAAAACTTTTGCTAAAAAATTTTCAATTTGTCTATAACGGAGTTGTACATATGCTACCCGATATGTTACCAAGAGACATCTGGGGATTTGCTATGGGTATGACGTGTCTGGTCAGAGATGCAATGGGAATCACTTTAGAAGGAAGATGGAATAATGAGACGGCTCTTTTTGTTAACGGTCAGTTCCGTTATTAGTTCTATTTCGACGCTCGGTGCTTTGCCTGTTGGGAATCCAATAGCTCCCACCATTTACTCTTCAGGTCTATGGGAAGAACAGATGTGTTGCGTCGACTCTTGTTTAGCCAATTGGTATAATCTCTTGCATTTTCGGCTTGGTTACTACGGAGATTATGTCTTCGATCGTCATACAGAGATGTATGTGGATGGCGATCGCACGGGCGATGTCGACAAAACTGTTGTTGTGACTAACGCGGGGATGTTAGTTTTCGATTTTTGCAATTGGATTGAGGTGTTCGGTACATTGGGAGTCACTAACCTCTCTTTTGCGACAGAGGCGAAAGAGGCGCAACTCTATGCCTTATTCGAATATTCGCCCCAACTCTCATGGAGCGTGGGAGCTCGTGCAGTCTTGTGGGAAGGGTGTGGTTTTGGTCTTGGACTGGATGGGCAGTACTTCCGTTTTACTCCTCTTCTCAACCAATTTGAAAATAGAGTGACGGGGGAGGTGCTCTATTTCAATAACAACAACAGGATGACTTATAGCGAATGGCAAGGGGGCCTTGGTCTCACCTACAATTTTGAGTCCTGCAGTGCTGGGATGTTCACTCCATATGCTGCTGTCACAGCAGCAGGAGGAGTGTTAGATAATGGCAACTTTGTATTCTCAGATAATATAACCCAATATACGCTTTCAGAGTTAAAGCCAAAACGGATTTGGGGATATGCCTTAGGATTGACATGGTCTCTTTGCAATACAATGGGTATGAGTATTGAAGGACGTTTCGCTGATGAAAAGGCGGTGTATGTAGATGGACAAATTAGCTTTTAGGATAAAATGAAAAAATTATTGACTATTTTAGGATTGGCTACAGTAGGGTATGCTCTACCGGTAGGAAACCCCATTGATGCGAGTTTATATTGTAATGGTGTTTGGGGAGGTAAATTTTGTGATATGGTCGCTATCCGAATGGGATTTTATGGCGACTATGTTTTTGATGATTACTTGAGGGAATTTCGAGGAGGGTCAAACAACGGAGGAATGCTCCATAAGTCGACTCTTAATACGAACGCTGCTCTTGTTGATTTCAACTTTTGCGACCGATTAGATATTTTTTGGACTGTAGGAACGACTAATATTTCTTTAGTAAAGAATGTGCTGCCTGTTCCGGAGGCCTATGCAGAGTTTCAATATTCGACAACCTTCTCTTGGAGTGTAGGAGGGAGAATAACGTTGTGGGAATGCGGTGGCTTTGGTTTTGGTTGTGAGGGACAATATTTCCGCACTGCTCCTAAAGTAAACTATGTGACCACATACAGCTCAGGTAATGCAACCTATTTTGGTGATCATGAGAGTCTCTATCAATCTTGGCAAGGAGCTATAGGGGTTACCTATCGCATGGTGGACTGTGCAAATTTGAGTTTTATTCATTATGCCGCTTTTAAATATTCAGGAGCGAATTTTAAGAATGAA
>JBJXGG010000031.1:0-6959 GCA_046153495.1 Chlamydiales bacterium | reverse complement strand
CTTTACCCAACCATCACTGGTAAGGACGAGCCAGTCGTGAGGCTTCAGGATCAACCGTTCATCGTGTGATTCTACAATGAACTTGGCCCAGGTCTTGGCCCCCATAAATTTGAATTCCTCCTGGAGATCGGGAAAACCGGCGAGATCTTTAGAGCGGATTAGGGAAAGAAGAATTTTCCCCTTCCCCTCTGGATCCCAGAGCTCACAAGAAATCATCTTCTCTTCGATTTTTTTTACCACAAGCAGAGGGAGATGAATTGTTTCACAATCTTTGGAAACCCCTTGCCATCTCCCCTCTTTCCAAATCAGGAAACTACCCTCTTGAACGAAGCAAGAGTAGGGAACTTCATCGGAAAGAAAGTCGATTCTTTGCAAATCGCGTGTATGGGCAAAATCCTCCCCACCATGGAGCTCAAGGAAGCGATCTTTGCCCACCCAACGCGCTTTTTGACGAATGAGAAGAGTGGAGTCTACCCGACAACCATCGATTTCCCACCCCACAGAGCGCGCCTTCGGAATATCTCGATTGATGAGAGCAAAAGAGCTATTCTGCTCGGGAGCGGAAACCTCCCCTCCCCGCTCATCGAGCATATGCACTTGCGCTGTAAATTTTTTGTTGCCATAAGAAGTTTGTATAATAATCCATAAAGGCGTCGCTCGATTTTGTGGGCTGAAGCTGTATCCCCCCTCCCCTTCCGCCTCTCCTGGAGTAGCAAAAATACGCTCCTGATTGTCTGCTTTTTGTGCTTTTTGATAAAATCCGTTATATACGAGATAAATAGGAGTCTCTGTGGGAAAGGAGTGAATCTTTTCATCACGCGCAAAAGAGAGGTGGACGAGCGTTTGATCTGCAGAAATATCAGGCCGCTCTACTACTCCATAGCAGATCAGTTCATTGTGTAAAGCCGGAAGCTGCATTTTGGGTTCTGTCCAGCTCAACTGCAAAGCTCCTGCATTCAATGCATCAAGACCGTTCGGAGCGTTTGCAAAAGCGCTTATGGGGAAATTTTTAGGAGAGGAATCTACCTGAGGAGGTTCCCATTTCTCTTTTTTCGGAATAACCAAGAGGAAAATAAAAAAAAGAATAACCCCTATCAACCCTACAGAAACTAGATTAACAAAAGGAAACCACTTCATAATCATTCTGGTTATTTATACCGTGAAGAGGATAACGGAGTTCTTAAATAAGATCAATTCGCATTTTTTGTTTCAATAATTAGAGAATTAATATAATTAACTAGCTAAAGAAAAAACTCTGTAATTCATTAAGTAAAAGAATTTTATAGATTTTATCAAGAGATATTTGACTAATATAGAGGTCTTGGATGATATTCTTTTGTTAAGATAGACAATATTTGGAATATGCAACTAAACCGCTTTAAGCGTCATGGCAAGGTAATACTGTCTTTTAGTGAAGGCTTATTCGGCTATCCTGAGGAGAAAGTATTTTTATTAGAAGAGAACCAAGAGCAGTATCCTCTGCTTTGGTTGCGCGGCAGCAGGGTCTCTTTTGCTGTGGTAGACCCCTTTCTCATAAACAGAGGGTATTCTCCTTCTATTATTTATCCCGATCAGATTCCTGCGAATGATGATAGCTGGATCCTTTTAGGGATAGTCAACGGAGAAAGGGGCGAAGTGAATTTGGAAGCCCCACTGCTAGTCAATTGGAACTCAAAAGAGGGCTACCAGGTACTGGCCAAGCTTTGAGACCTCTATTTTTTGCTCTTGGTATAAGGCTCGATCATCGGCAAGATCGCCTGCGCCAAGGTTAAAAAACGGCTGGCGTTAAGGCCGTCTTCAGCCTGCCAGCAGGAAGCCAGAATTAGTCGGACGTAATACCACTCAGCGACGTCTTGCAACACATAACCGAAATAATCAGCTAGGAATTTAAGGTCATGAGCCGGATTTTCGATACATGCCCAAATTTCATGGATCGGGTCGCCTATTACGCCTTTCGGATCGATAACAACCCAGTCATTCCCGTTGGATAGGATGTTCTCTTGATGGAGGTCTCCATGGATAAGAACTTTACGTCTTGAATCTTTTTTTACGAGCTCGTTTTTCAGCTTGCGAGCTCTCTTCAAATGATCTTTGGGAAGATCCCATTCCTTGTCAACGGTGGCAAGCCATTCCTCAATCGCAGGGAAACCTTCTTTTGATGGAATAGGCGCTTGATGCAGCTTGTCGATGACTTTGCAGGCAATCTCGATTCTTTTCTCTTGGGGGAAATTGCTTTTTAAAAGATCTCCAGGAACGGCCCGCGCGAGCAAAAGAGCCCCTTCTTCACTACCTAGCACTGATACTGCTCCAAATCCTTTGAAAGCATTCAGAGCCATAGCTTCCTTGTCGATCAAGTTTGCATCGGGGCTGAGCTTCAAAATTACCGGAACGCTACCTTGCAACCCTGCAAGGACGTAACTATAGCTGAGGTTTGGAAAAGGTATTAACCCCGATAATCCCCATAAATGCAGCAATTGCTCCATCCTGCGCGGCAGTGCGGCAAACCAGACTTCTCCGCGCTTTCCATAGATCTTAACGATGTTATGCTTCAGTGTTTCCATAGAACCGTGATTTCTCACCACCGCTCGGAATAGAGTCTTTGATGCGGAGGGCCGAGACAATAGAGGAGATACTATGTCTTTCGACTATAAAGTCGCCATAAGATTATAGGCGATGTGAGCTGTGATCGGCGTGAGCAAATCTTTGCGCCACTCTTTGATCACCATGAACACAATGCCTAATCCCGACGTTACACCAAATATCAGCAAATTACTCATACCACTTTGGAAAGGGGAGAGATGCATCGCCCCAAAAATGATTCCCACGACAACCACGCGGATTACTTTCTTTACGGTCGAGTCTACCTCTCCCTGCCACTTTTTTATCTTACCTGCTAATACACCGCGGAAAAGCACCTCTTCAAGAAAAGGCCCGATCAACACGACGAAGATCCGCCAAGTAGCCCGCCACACTGTGTTCAAAATGGGGTGCTTGTTTTTAAATAAATTGAAAATTTTTATCGCGTCTTGCGATGGCTTGAAATGAGGGTATTTCTGTTGAATGGCATAAGAAATCGCTGTGATGGCAGTAAAAGCAACCAAAGCTACCAAGATACCTATCGCCACGCTTTTCCCTTTCTCTTTGGTAGTATTGGGATACCAAATAATAGGCGGTATATTGCAATCACAGCAACAGATACGTAGATTCGTACCACTTTCACTCATTTTTAGCTATCTGGGCGATCTTCTTCCAGCTCCCCATCACGCCCATAGCAGCACGCATCTCTTTGATCGTCTCTGCAGCTACTTCTCTCATGGCTAACGTTCCCTCGTATATCACCTTTTCTACTAAACCTGGCTCCTTCTCAAAGATCAGACGACGCTCGCGAATCGGGTATAAAAAATTATTTATCACCTCTGCTAAACGTTGTTTAATCTCCACATCACCTATTTTGCCAGCGCGATATCGAGATTTATAGTCATCAACCTCTTGATTATCAGGATTAAACAGGTCATGATATATAAAAACGGGATTTCCCTCAACCTTTCCCGGCACATCGGCACTTGTACGATTGGGATCGGTAAACATAGATTTTACTTTCTTCTCTACTGTTTTTTGGTCGTCGGAGAGGTAGATAGCGTTATTCGCCGACTTACTCATCTTCCCCTTTCCATCTATGCCTACAAGGGAGGGGGTATGAGAAAGCAGTATTTCTGGTAGAGGGAACACCTCTCCATAATGTTGGTTGAAGCGACGCGCGATATCTCGTGTAAGCTCGACATGCGCCTCGTTATCTTTCCCTACAGGAACCACGTGAGCTCGAGGCATCAAAATATCGGCTGCCTGCAATACAGGATAGCCTACAAGGCCGAATGGGATGCTCTCTTCGTCGATGTGTGCATTGCGGGCCATCTCTTTGATGCTCGGAAGACCCGTCAGTCTATTTAGCGAGACCAACATGCTAAACATAAGGTTCATTTCAAAGATCTCTGGGATCGCAGATTGGAGATAGATCACGGATTTCTTGGGATCGATGCCACAGGCAAGCCAGTCGATTACGACATCACGGATATGTGTCCGCATCTCCAAAATAGCCGCACGCTCAGGTTTTGTTGTCAACGTATGTAGATCAGCAATCAAAAAATAGCATTCATAGCTATT
Source organism: Chlamydiales bacterium (assembly GCA_046153495.1). Lineage (GTDB taxonomy): Bacteria > Chlamydiota > Chlamydiia > Chlamydiales > JAAKFR01 > JBJXGG01. The sequence goes on along the minus strand of JBJXGG010000031.1, from coordinate 2,798 downwards.
TTGGAGCTCTACGCGATTTTTTAACGAGCCGAGATAGTGTCCCAAATGGAGTTTCCCTGTGGGACGATCTCCTGTCAAAATACGCTTCATAGTACGTACACCTCAATAGCCAAAAGAATGAGCGAAAATACAATTGTAGCCAACACGCCAAATCTTCCCCCCGCCACTTTATAGTCTGACTCGACAAAAGAGCGCTCTGTCTCAGGGCCATACCTCTCTTTCCAGACCATACAGCCGGGAAGAAGAGCGAGGAGAATAATCACAAAAATGCCAGCGTACTGCAGGGCAAGCACAAACCCTTTCGGAAAGAAAAGAGTGAACAACAGAGGAGGGATAAATGTCAGCAAAACAACAAGCGGTTTCCCCCACGACCTCTTCTCAATCCTGAAGCCATCCGCCAAAAAGTCTGAAAGACTGAGGGAGACGCCCAAAAGGGAAGTAATGATGGCAAAAAGAGCAAACCCGCGCGTCGCCATGCCAATCCATCTATTATTCAAGATCAATTTGAGGGCAAAGGTGACCTGCATGCCTGTGGCAGCGGCCTCATTTAAGCTGGGCGACCCAATCACGGGAATAATTCCCATCACAAGAATAGCCCAAATCACGTAGAGGATATAAGGAATCAGACTACCGATAAAGAGCGCTCTTTTCAATAGACGTGTATCATGCTCCAAATAGGTCGTTAGTGTTGGGATAATGATATGGAAACCAAAGGTTGTAGCAACAACGGCAAGAGAGGGTAAAAGATGCTGCCAATCGACATGCTGTAATAATGCGGGCTTTACATGGGGCAGCCCCATAAAAATTAAAGAGAGAAAGGTAATTGCCAACCCTACCATAAGCGGGCGGTTGATGCAGTCAACAGCCTCTGTCCCGAAGTAGATAAAGCAGGAGAAACAGACAAAGAGGATAACAGGCCAAATCCAACCAGGCAGGGTAAGAGTCAAAATCGGATCGAAAAGATCGCTCAAAATCTGACTACACCCCACCATATAGGCTGCGATTAACGAATAGAGTAATAGTAGATAGATCAGCCAGGAAACTATCTGCCCCCATCTTCCTAATGTCTTTCCTACCATAGAGATGATATTACTCTCCCCTTTCATGCGCAAGTTCACTTCTAGAAGATAAAAAGCGGTAAGAAGCATGAAAAGCCAAACGACGGTCATAATAGCAATCGAAGGACCCAGCCCCCCGAGCCCTGTTGTCACGGGGAGGGCAAGCATAGCCGCGCCAATGGTAGTTCCAGAAACAAGGAGTATAGCCCCCACAAGCCGATTATTTTTGCTTATCATGGTATTATCTCCAGCTGCTCAGGGAGCAGACTCCACCCCAACTCTTGTGCGAGCTCCAGTAAAAAAATACTGCTTGCTACTATCAAAATGAGAGAAAGCAGCAGGCGACCTGCTGGAATAAGAGGAGACATTTGAATCTTTTTCTTATAACGCAAGACCCACACCATCAACGCTGGCATGATACCGAAAAGAATCACTGCAGAAAATCCTCCCGCCAAGTTGAGCGCCCGCAAAAAGATGCCAGGATACAAAAAAGTGAGCGTAAAGGGGGGGGCTAATGACAAAAATACGAGCAGCACACGCCCTATCCCTATTTTGGGAACTTTCAAACCATCGGCTAAAAAATCGACGAGACTAAGAGACTGTGCCAAAAAGCTGGTAACGATCGCAAAAAGAGCAAAACTTTGCGCAACCGCATTAATCCACGACTGCCCGGCTATGGAGCGTAATGCCTCTGTAGCAGCCTCTCCTTGATCGATTGCCGAATAAATCTCTTGGGAAGGAATAATCCCCAACATCACCGCCTGCCAAATAAAATAGATAAGAAGGGGTAATAAACTCCCGATCAACACTGTGATACGAAGCCTTTTTACATCCCCTTCGAAATACATGGCGAGACTAGGAATCATGTTATGGAAGCCAAACGAAATCACCAACACGGGAAGAGCGGCAAAAGCATACTTCCATTGAGAGACAAGCAGATATTCTAATCGAATATGGAAACTCCCTAAGAAGACTAACGCGCAATAAGAAATCACTAGACCTAGCATCAAAAGCCGGTTGGCATAATCGACAAATCGCGTACCGATCAAAAGCACAGCAGCAAAAAGAGTTGTGAATAAAAGACTTCCTCCCCACTGCGGAATCAGCACACCCATAAGATCGGCTAAAATACTCTGTAAAATAGATCCCGATGCGGCGATATAGGCTATCCCTAAAGAATAGAAAAGAAAAAGAAACAACACCCAGCACAAAAAACGTCCTACTGGGCCAAGTGTTTTATCCGCTAAAGAGACCAGGCTTAACTTATACCCCAAAGTGAGGTTCGCCTCCAAAAGGAGAAAGCCTGTGAGGGTCATGAAAAGCCAGGCAATCAAAAAACAGCCCATAGAAGGGATAAATCCTCCAGGCCCCGTGACAACAGGAAGAGCTAACATACCAGCGCCAATGCAGCTGCCGGCAATTAGCAAAACGCCCCCTAAAACACTCCCCGCTCTTTGATGAGATTGTACCGCTTCATTCATAAGCTAATTATTGTAACAGCCTAGAACAAAATCTGAAAGTCCGGATATTTTTTTCCCGACTCCTGAAATTTTGTAGTTATTGATCGAATTTCTGCGAGCCCCGGCTGTTTTTCGATAGTTTCTAAAAACCGATTTAGCTCTGCTTGCGACCCTGTTAGAAAAAGTTCTACACTTCCATCTTTCAGATTCTGGACCGTTCCGCACAAGTTAAGGCGTTCGGCGTAATCGGCAATAGTCCACCGAAAACTCACTCCTTGCA
>JBJXGG010000023.1:0-6501 GCA_046153495.1 Chlamydiales bacterium | reverse complement strand
TTTTACTAGGAAAAATGGTGAATGGAGAGGATGTATGGGCGGACTTAACGAAGATGCCTCACTTGATCATTGCAGGGGCTACGGGATCGGGAAAATCTGTCTGTATCAATACGATCGTGATGTCCCTTGTGATGAATGCTCGTCCCGATGAGATTAAACTTGTGATGATCGACCCGAAAAAGGTGGAGCTAACGGGGTATACGCATCTGCCCCACATGTTGGCACCTGTGATCACAGAGCCGGGTGGCGCCACAGCGGCATTGACGTGGCTCGTGAAAGAGATGGAGAGGCGCTACGAGATCTTCCGTCAGCTCGGGATCAGAAATATACACGGATTTAATACACGCAAACCCCATGTCGAGCTAGAAGAGTCGCTCGATCTGAAGATCCCTAAAAAGATGCCACTGATTGTCGTAATCATTGATGAGTTAGCCGATCTCATGCTCGTCTCATCAAGCGATATCGAAACACCGATCGCACGAATCGCACAGATGGCGCGGGCTGTCGGCATCCACTTGATTTTAGCCACACAAAGACCCTCTCGCGAAGTCATCACTGGTTTAATCAAAGCAAACTTCCCTTGCCGTATCGCTTTCAAAGTGGCAAGCCGAGTCAATAGCCAGATCATTATCGATGAGAATGGTGCCGATGCACTTTTGGGGAACGGAGATATGCTCTTCCTTCCTCCAGGTACATCGACTCTCATCCGTGCGCAAGGAGCCTTTATCCGGGATGAAGATATTAACAAAATTATTCACTACATCTGTTCTCAAGCCCCGACAAACTATGTCATTGGAAACTTTGATACGTACCGAGGAGAGGATGGAGAAGAGTTCTTACCAGAAGAAAATACACAACACGATCCTTTGTTTGACGAAGCCAAAGCGCTTGTCTACGAAACTGGCACGGCGTCAACAACCTTTTTGCAACGGAAATTAAAGATTGGGTATGCTAGAGCGGCCAGTGTGATGGATCAACTGGAAGCCCAAGGTGTAATTGGGCCGAGTCACGGAGCGAAACCACGAAAAATCTTCTACCCCGAAAACAACGAATGAAAGGATACTGCCCCCTTGGGTCTGGCTCCAAAGGAAACTCTATCTACTTTGGAACAGAAAACACAAAAATTCTCATCGACGCCGGCCTGAGCGGTCGCGTGATCAAACAGCGGCTCGCCGAAATCAATGTCTCCCTAGAAGAGATCGAAGCTGTGCTCGTCTCACACGACCACTTCGACCACATCCAAGGGTTGAAGGTGCTAGGATTACGATACCATATCCCCATCATGGCAAACACGGAGACCGCAAAGGGAATCTATGCATATTTGCGCGAATGCCCCGAATTCTTAATCTTCACAACAGGGGAGTCGTTTACCTTCAAAGATATAGAAATTCATCCCTTTAGCATTCAGCATGATACTGCTGATCCTGTCGCTTTTACGATCATTTCTGCTGGGCTAAAGTGGGGATTTTGTACCGATCTCGGATTCCCCTCACCGATAGTGCGCCATCAATTAAGAGGTTGTGACTATCTCTATATCGAGGCAAATCACGAACCTCATATGGTGCATGCCTGCAATCGCCCTATGGTCTACAAGCAACGGGTATTATCGCGAAGCGGCCACCTCTCTAATGAGGCATGTGCCGATCTATTAGCCGATATTGTGCACGATGAACTCAAACACATCCAACTGGCACACCTTTCGCAGGAGTGTAACTCTCCTGAGACCGCGCTAGAGATTATCAAAAGTAAGCTTCGGGAGAAAGGGAGGGAAATCAAGGTGTCGATCGCCCCGCAAGAGCGGATAGGGGAGGCTGTCTATTATTAAGGTTCAACACAAATCCCACGAGACGCCTCGCCCCTATACAAAACAAGAATTCGAAGAAGTCTTTCAAATCGCTTATTTAGAACAACTTGATTTTGAAGATTGGCGGGTAGAACAGTACATCCGTAAAAAATGTGCCTGGGCCTATAAGAAAGGGCGTATCGAACCGCTTACGTTATGGCTAGGCAAGCTTCATGCCACTGATATTGAAAGAGATGAAAATTGTGCTGTCACAATTAGATGGATTGATCCCGAAATAGGATATGGCCTTTTCAGCGACCAACCGTTGAAAAAGTGGAGCTACTTGGGGGAATATTCTGGCCTGCTAAGACGTCGTAACCTTCTTTTTCGCAACGTAAATGACTACTGCTTCCAATACCCCAGAGAGTGGATCGGCTTGCAAGCTTTTACGATAGATAGCCAAGATCAAGGGAACTACACCCGGTTTATCAATCACAGTGACGAGCCCAATCTCGAAGCCCTCTCCTTTTTTCACGACGGAATCTTTCGGATCGGATTCCGCGCCTGTGCTGATATCCCTGCTGGAACTGAACTTACGTATGATTACGGCAAAATTTTCTGGAATCATAGAAAAAAACTTCCCATCCGTCCGCTTATAGTTTAAAATAAATAATATATGCTTATTAAAGTGAATATAATCATAAACTAAGGTTATTAACTAAGGGGGAAATATGACTAGTCCAATTGGAGGGAATCCAAACACGTGGGGCCCAGGAGAAACGGGTCTCAATCCAAATATTGGAGGGGATTCTAAAACATGGGGTCCAGGCTCTACAGGCTTTGATCCCATCATCGGAGGAGACCCCAATACTTGGCCGCCTGCAGAAAACACAGCACAAATCACACATATGGTAGTATGTTTACAAGATCCTAATGTGCATGGCTCGGCAGAAAATATGCAAATAGCTAAAGATAAAATTCATGCCGCAATCGACGTTGTTTATGCTGGGCATCCACAACAGATGCACCTACACGATGTCGTAGAAGATACGACCTTGAATCTAGGTGGTCAGAGCGAAAAGGGTATCCGCGAAGAAGTGATGCACCTGATTAATCTGCTACCCAAGGCCTAAGAGGTCTCTTCCTCGGGTTCGGAGCAAGTGTGTGCAGCAAATCTTGGGATTTTTTGGCAAAGGGAATGGGCCAAAGCTCTTCCAATATAAAAAAGCGCGCAAGATGCAAGACCATTCAAAACCCAGGTTGAGAAGCATTGCTTGTAATCCACTTTAGCAGCGTCGATGGAAAGGCGTCAAAATCTCTTGTCAGATTTGTACACTTTTCCATCGACTATAACAAGCGGCCCGCTGTGCCTCACATCTTATACCATTTATCAGAAATAAAGTTAAAGAGTTGGGTTGGGTAATGCGACAGATTTGAATGATCGTTTCGAAACGCATGTTTTTACACATAAGTGAGAAATGATCATTCAAAGATGATACATTATACGGCCCTAATTTTTAACTTTATTTCTGATAAAGGGTATTATACCAAGAGCAAAAAATAAAGGCACAAAGTCATGATAGGTAAGATGTCAGAAAAATGAATATGACGCCACCCTCGCGCTGGGACCACTCAGGCTCCTATTTGGATGGAAACACTCTTGAACAATAAAATCCGAAAAATAGACCATGGAATGCCTCTGATCTGTCGGAATGGTGCGAAGAACCTCGCCTTTCTTCACATCTATTAAGAAAATATCGGCACGATCGCCAACAAAAGCCTTTATAACTAGAATGTTGTCTTGAATATTTGGTAATGTTCTATCGAGATCAAAATCCGGAAAAATATCGCAAGCAAGATGAAATAGCCTTTGGCCCGTGCCACAATCGTAGATACAAAGATTCCCACTCGTTGAGTAAGTTATCAGCCGATCTGCGCAAAGCAAAGCTGTATTCAAGTGTTTATCACATTTGACTGATCGCTCGATTGTTGTAGTATTCATATTAAAAACAGCCACGCTATCCCTTTCGTTAAGAGAGAATAGTAATATCTTGTCCCCCTGGTAAGAAGGGATGAATGCACCCGGACTACTACTAAACCGCGCAGAAGATACATACGTTTGTTGTGTGGTGAAATTGTAAAAACCTACCTCTGTATATGAACCAGTTCCGTGTTGATAGATAAAGAGGTTTTCTCCTACAAATTCTATCCCTTCGATATTCTCTATTCCCCCTTCTTCCAAAAGGATATTCTGATTTTGAATATCCACAATGAGAATATATTGCTGACCCGATTGACCCAAAGCAAGCGCCACACGATGATCTTGTTCAGATACTAAAAAAATTTTTGTTTCAGGCTCTTTTCTTAGAGAAGAAACCACCTGATCTGTGCTCCTAGAAAGGATCTCCAACTTCGCTCCCTGATCTATGTAATAATAAGAACCAGTGTGTAGTCGAACATTTACATCCTCAAATTTTGCAACTTCTATTGCTCTAGGCACATCTATCACTAGTGTGCTATCACCTTCAGTAACAGCGCAATGATCTCTTCCGAATTTAGTGAGGCTAAGCGGTCCTCCCCTTGGAAACACAAAGATTTCCTCCCAACATTGACGGTCAATATGATAAGTCGAGCACTGATCTCCTGCTGCTTTAACAATATGGGTTGGGAAATATAGTAATTCAGCATCGGGTCTACGTAGAGCTATACAGACGTCTGTCTTGACAATTAACCCTGCTCGATAAAGCAACGGTATCATATCGTCGACTACAAGTTTAAATCTGTGGGAGATCTGTGAAAGATTAACTTGATCAGCCCGACCCAGAAAACGAAAGATATGAATGAGAAGCTCAGATGAGAGTAAGTCGAATATGTTTTGCGTCTTACATTTACTTCTCACAAAGCATTGCCCATCGCCCGCCCCCGAGAAAGGTCGGTTGAATGCGACTTGACTACACACATCAACCTCCTTGATCTAACCCTTATATTACCTTGTCAAAAAAATTAAAATAAATATTTTATTTTTTTAATTAATCCCTGTGCAGCATGTTTTTAAAAAATGTACCTTAAAAAATTACATATATTTTTGCGCGCGGTACGCTAGGATTTAACATAGAGACCCATGAGTTCTGCTTCCGCCAAAATGCGTCCTTTCATTTTGGCAAGAAGCTCCTCTTTTGTGAAGCCTTTCTTGATCTCAAGTTTCGTATCTAATGCATATAGTTTAAAGAAGTAGCGATGTTCTCTATCAGGAGGGCAGGGTCCCATATAACGATTTTCCCCTCCTGTGTTACGCCCCAATAAGCCGAACGGCTCTGCCTCCTCTTCTATATGGGTGAGATGTGGATCGATATTGCAGACCACCCAATGTACCCACATTCCATCGGAACGCACAGATTTAGGCACGTCGGGATCATCCATAATCAGAGCAAGGCTTTCAGCCTTTTCTGGCACACCCGATATCTCTAAAGGAGGAGAGATATCCCTCCCTTGGCATGTATAGATCCGAGGAATACTCCTTGCTTGCTGAAACGCGGGGCTAGTGAGTTGCATAGCTGCATCCTACACACTCCCACCCGTGCTATGCAAGAGGTTTTCACACAACTCAGGTCCTAATGTATACCCATTCCATCTCAAGATTTGGGACTTTGGCGCAGCCGAAATCCCAAATCTTGAGGTGGAATGGGTATAACTATGCTGGATCCTGAAAATGGTGAGTGATCATCCTTATCCTAGGACAATGGGCTTCTGGAGGAAAACATTCCCGGACACTTGAGCCTGAAAAGTAGATGTCTGCAGCGGCATTATCGACCTCAATTTTTCTGATGATTATCCCCTCGAGTAAATCTATCAACAAAAGAACAGTTGCACCCTCTACTTTTGCCTTTATAGCTAAAATATTGTTTTGAATATTTGAGAGTGTATGATCCGCATTTGGAACGGTAGCAAGATCACAAATAAGATAGAAGTGTTGTCTGCCTGTAAGCAGATGTTGGATCATAAGTTCGTTCGCGCCTGCATATGTTATGAGCCGATTATGATGAATGGCGGCTCCCATCAAAAGCCCTGAGTGGGCCACGATTCTCACCCTATCTGTAGTATGCATATTGTATACATGCACTTCCTCTGTTCCGGAGAGAGGAAAGAGCAAGAAGTATGTTCCGTTATGAGATAAACTAAATTCTTCGGGATTACAGCTCAATCGCCCAGGCAACGTATATACGACTTTCGTTATGAAATTATAACAACCTATCTCAGTAAATCTCCCTGTTTCATGCTGAAAGAAGAGAAAAGTTTTCCCTATGAACTCCACTCCATGGATAGTGCCCATAGGCCCTTCTTCAAGAAGAATATGTTTCTTGTGCACGTCGATGACAACAATGGACTGAGAATCTGAATCTCTAAAAACCAGCGCGACATAACCCTCGCTTTCAGAGGCAAAACGACAAAGTGTTTCTCGCTTTTTGGGAAAAGCAAAAATAACCGCTTCCGTTGTGCGACACGTAATCTCCAATACCCCTCCCCGATCAATGTAATAATAAGAATCGGTAACGAGAGGAACTCCCACATGCTGAAATACGGCGACTATTTTATGCGTGTCGATCTCGATTAAGTTGGTTAGACTGCCCGAAGAGGCAAAACAATGATTGTTCCCCACCTTAGTTAGAGTAGAAGACGCTCCAGGGAATACAAAAATTTCCGTACATTCCATTTTGCTA
>JBJXGG010000018.1:0-8993 GCA_046153495.1 Chlamydiales bacterium | reverse complement strand
TTTTAGAAGATTTTATTCCCAATATCATCTTAAAGAGTGACACATTGGCGATTGCCTACGGCGTCAGCAAGAAAGAACTGGAAGAGATCTACAGCGAGGGTTATGCTTTCTATGAAGAAGAGCATCTGTCAGAGGCAAGCAACACTTTCCGTTTTCTGGTGATTTTGGATCCCTATATCCCCAAATTTTGGATGGGGCTTGCGGCTACACAACAACTACTTGGAGATTATGAAAAAGCTTTACACTCGTACGCAATGGTAACGCTTTTAGAAAAGGACAATCCCTATCCCCATTTCCATGCTTCTGAGTGTTATCGTGCTCTACGCAACGAACCTGAGGCTGAAATAGCTCTGGACATTGCCCTCGATCTCGCACAAAAAGCGAGCTATCATGAGCTGCAAGATCGGATTGAAAAATTGCGCTTAACGGTAAAATAGAGCTATGGAAGTGAGTATAACGCTGTTCCCAAGTTGGGCTTTTGGTGAAATGAACTGTGAAGAGCAGTCTGAAATAGAGCATGACACACAAGTTCCTACAAAAGAGCCTTTAAAGAGTCCTAGCGGCAGAGAGTACCAACTCCAAAGACAGCCATCGAACTCTTTTTTGACGAAAACATGCCAGGATTGCCTGGACAATACAAACACTCCTCGAAGAGAAACCGGGTCTGTTTTCTCAAAAACTCCCCCCAAACACCAAGAGACTTTACTAAAGAAGACAGAAAGGCTTGCCTTGTGTCTCCAAGAGATAGCAAAACCAAAGGGTAAAGAAGAGAGACTGCAGGTTTTTTTCACTTTGAGTGCACAAGGCAGAAATATATCTCAAGAAAAGAGTGTGCCGACACCCCGCGAAAAAGGAGAATCTCTTCCCCAAGAGATGTTCCAAGACACAATCCCCGAGCACAAACCGTGCTTTTCTGCAAAGCAATCTATCCCAAAAAAAGAATTCGGGGTGATGATGCGGACCGCATATTTTGTCACCCTTCAGTTGAAAGGCCATGTACAGGTTCAAACACCACGGCCTCTTGACCCCAAGCAGAAGAAGGATGCTCTAGAGCAAAAAGCGAACGTTATCCGGCAAAAAGAGCAGTGGTACGCCCACCTTTACAAGACGCCACACAACTACCTTGAAAGAGAAAAAGAGAGGGAGCAGAGACAACATAGAGAACAGGAAGAGGAGGAGTCATCTTCTGTTACTCCCGTAGAGAAAAGAATCCTGTGGGATCGAAAGGTTACCTATCAAGCTTCACCAGCTAACCGGGGTAATAAGCCCGTTTTACGTCGCCCTCGCATGGGTATCTTTGCCATCTACTATTTACTCACGAAATTGGGTTTGATCTCAGATGGTTGCTCTCACCAAGAGACAAGAGAAAATATCCGCCTTAATGCGGAGGAGACAGAAAAAACTCATAAGAAACGGCTCGAGGAGCTCAAAGAGACAATCAAAAAAGAGAAGTCGACCAAAAGATGGTCGGTATCTACCAAGATTTTCTCTTGGTTCACAACATTTATGGGGATCATCACAGGCCTCGCCTTGATCGCTTCTGGGGTCGGTGTGGTAGCTGGCGCAATGCTCCTCACTGCAGGACTACTCACCCTCTCTAATCAAATTCTGCAACTAACAGGAGCATGGCAAAAAATCGCAGAGAAACTGCCTTCCGACGATCCAGCAAAAAAACGGGCTATAATCTTATGGATGCAAATCGGAATTACCGTGCTCGCCTTGATTTTATCGGGAGCAGGGATTGTGTGTGGTGGACATACACAAGTGTTCGAGGCAATGAATGCCTCTTCTATGTTGATGGGAGGGGTGATCATCATGGCGTATGGCACGACGAGCATCGGAGAGGGTGTGAGTAGTTATCAGTATTGCAATCATACAGCAAAAATGCGCGAACATATGGTCAAATTAGCGCATCTCAAGCATAAGCGTGAAGATCTTCAAGAAAAAGCCGAATATAGTGTCACACGGATTGAACAATTATTCGAAGATTTGGCCAAAGCTCTGGAATTTGAGATCGATCTTTTCAGAGCAGATCAATCAATCATGAAAGGATAGAGTATGGTAGAAGGTATCACAACAAGCGATGTCGTGTTTGCTCCAGTGCAAGGAGCTGAACAAACCCAAACGGGAGAAGAGAAGACAGCCGAAGAGATCCTTATCTCTATTCTCGCTCAGGGTCGGATTTTTCCCTATACGAAAGAGCCGGAACCCTCTATTTTCCTTTTTCTGCAGTCGCAAGCCGCCGCTCTTCACCCCAAATATCGCCAACTTTCCGAAGGAAAAGAGAGTGAGCGGAATCAAGAGGGAGCGAAAAAAAACGGACTAGAAGAATCCCTAAATAAAGAGAGAGCTCCTGTTAAATCGCAAACAGCAGATTCTAAAGAACATCTACCTTCACCCGGAAAGAGAGAAGTAAGCGACGTATATAGAATGGGAGAAAAGCCGACAGTAGAAACCTCTCATTTCCCAAAAATATCCCCTTCTCAGACAATCTCCACACCAAAAAGCGCAGCATATTCAAAAGAGGAAGAGCCCTCACCAGAAAAGAGCTCCTCTATGGATATGGCAACCCAGACTATGCGACAAGAGAATGTCGAGGAACCACAACAACTGGTCAAACAGGGAATGGAGGCTTCCTTAACAAAAGAGAGTTTTCCCTTTTCGGCAAACAGCCAAACAAAGCCTATGCTTGCTCGACCGCAGACAACAGACTCGCGCGCCCGTTCTCAAGAAAAGCAGGGAGATATAGGAAGGCTCTCTGGCTTTTCGGTAACGGTTTTGACACAAGAGGTGAAAAAAGAGTTTGCACAGATTTTCTATCTAGCCGTTGAAAGAGGACAAGAGCAAGATAAAGAGCAACAGCAAGATAAAGAGCAAGAACGTGAGGGACAAGAGGGGAAAACAACGACTAAGACGAGTACCTCTGTCCAGAAGGTAGCGATCAAGACGCTTTTTTGTGGGAGCACTCAGGAGAGCTCTCTCTCCCCAAAGGCTCCCAAAGCGGAAATAGAGGATTTCCAAAAATTTCTCTATGCAATGATGCAGGATTCCGATTTGAGTGCTTTTTTTGAGTGTCGTGTGTCGCACTTCGATGTATTGATCCTCTTTATCGAGATCATGAAGCTCGATCTGAAGAATCAACGAGAAGAGAGAATCGCCCGGATCCACGAGAGACAATATCAGATTGAGTGGATGGAAAAAGTAGTCAAACAGCACAAACAGCAGGCAAATTTTCTACTCTTTGCAGGAATCGGTGCCGGCGTATTAGGCGTAGTGTCCGGCCTTCTACCCATCGTAGGTCATATGAAAGGAGATTGGCTCCTCTCAAAATTAAAAGGTGTTTTCACCTCTTTGGAAGGGATGAAGCGTACCAAGGCATTCGATAATTTCAGTAAAATGGCTTTCTCCATGTCCGAGATGAATAAGGCAATGGGACAAGTGCAATCAAGCTTCTGTGAAGGAGAGCGCTCATGGGCCGAGCATAAAGCGAATCTCCACAGAAGTGATGGTGAAGAGAATACGCGCACTTTAGAAGATAGCAATCGTGAGTATAAAACATGGAACGATGTGCTCTCTCAAATCCTTCGCATGGAACAGGATCTTACGCGTGCGCTCTACCAATAACATTTAGATAAATTTGCGCTTTGCCCCAGGGAAACCGAGCTGAAAACTCTTTTACCGTACAAAACCGGTTGTCGTATTCGCAAAGGGGATAACTCACCGAAATTACTCGGCTTTGAGTCGCAGCAAAACGGTCACACAGCTTGTAGATCATGGAGTCTTGTAAAAGAGTGCCGTAGAGGTAGATTACGGTGGCTGGCGTGAGATCGACATTCAACATATCCTGTTCATAAAACGTGAGATTATCTAGTAGTGTCCACCGCAATGTATTTCTTGCTTTTCGAATAAATGTAGGAAGATAGTCCACTCCAATCACACGGCATCGGATAAACTGCGCCATCCAGAAGCTTGTTCTTCCCGTCCCACATCCTAAGTCCACCACACAATCTTTAGAGAGAATGTGGCACTTGCGCGCTATATAGTCGAGGGTGGTAAGAGGAGTCTCCCCATACGAGTAGAGATCCAACTCCCCTCTTTGTCGTAAAAAACGTTTGCTGATCTTGTATGGGGGATGCACGAAATATTGTGCGGCGAGTAAGACGTCGGTAATCAAAAACCGGGGGTAGTAGCGAAACACCACACAGATATATTGGACAAGACGAAAAAGAGTCGTCCTCAGATTGAGAAAAATTAGTGTTACCAATTGATCCTCTGCCCAGGCTGCAATACGCGAAAAGAGTGAGGAGGCAGCTCTGCCTCTTGACATGCAAGAAAAAGATCGTAAGGAGGACGACTCATCTCTTCGCTCGAAAGCCTAAAAGTGCCAAAATGGCCCCCCACGCTCAGTTTCGATCTTACATCCTTATGAATCTGTACCGATTCGAACGGATTGATATGCACAGCACGCATAAATCGCCTCGGTGCATATACACCTATCGGTATGATGCTCAAATCCATCTCACCTAACTCTTCTCCCACCTCTTTAAAGTCGACTTCATTATATCCTGTATCTCCGACAAAATAAAAGCGTTTTGCTTTTGTCTCGATCACACACCCCATCCACAAAGAACGGTTACGATCCAACACCCCCCTCCCAGAAAAATGTTGGGACGGGGTAGAGGTAAATGCCACGCCCCTTATCTCTACTCTCTCCCACCAATCGAGTTCATATATCCGTGTGCGGTCTATGTTGTCGATATTGCGTAAAAACCACTTTCTCACCCCCTTGGGAACAATCCAGTAGATGTGCGGATAAAGCGTGTATAGTTGTCTTATGGCAGCTCGATCAAGATGGTCATAATGATTATGACTGATGACGACAAAATCGATATTTTTCAAAGCATCCAACGTAACACCAGGCAGATGTCTTCTCTTGGGTCCGATAAAATCAAAAGGAGAGCAGCGGTCACACCAAATCGGGTCAAAGAGAAAACTTTTCCCCCCTATGGCAACCCAAAAAGTGGAGTGGTTCACCCAAGTTACTGTGGGTGCACTCTCGTCAATATCGTGTATGGGATTGGGGTAGACAAAACCCTCCGGCGCGGGCTGCGCTGGGTAAGGGTCATTATAATAGCCTATCTGCCACAGGAGAAAATGAAAGAAACCCCTGCAGATTTTCCGTTGGTGAGGGTTTAAAAAATCTCCCAAAAGGCCACGCCTCATGCAATCCACCCCATTCGCGAAATGGTAACACTATATTAATTCTTTGGGAAGTTGAAAGACGACGTTTTCCTCTTTGTACGTAACATCTTCGATATCAGTTACACCAATCTCTGTCAGACGATCGATACATTGTTGCACCACATCTTCTGGGGTAGAGGCTCCTGCAGTCAGGCCGATCACACGGACGCCAATCAACCACTGTGGATCAATCTCTTTGGGTTCATTGATGAGATAGGCAGGAACTCCTCTCATCTTCGCAACTTCACAAAGACGATTGGAATTCGAACTGGTGGCATCCCCTACAACCAAAACGAGGTCTGTTTGATTTGTGATGGCACGCAGTGCCATTTGCCGATTGGTGGTGGCAAAACAGATAGAGGAGCTAGGTAGAGTTTCGATATGGGGATAACGTTTTTTGAGGGCTTTTGTAATCGCCGAGACATCGTCTAAACTCAAAGTGGTCTGTGTAATATAAAAAAGAGGATCCTCATCGGAAAATTGCAGAGCATTCACATCAGCAACAGATTCCACAATCGTGGTCTGGTCAGGAGCCTCTCCAGCTGTTCCAATGATTTCGACATGGTTTTTATGGCCAACGAGAATGATGCGATAGCCTTTATTAGCGAAACGTTTGGCAGCGCTATGGACTTTTGTCACAAGTCCACAAGTAGCATCTAATTCTATCAACCGTCTTTTTTTTGCTTGCTCACGTACTTGAGGAGAAACACCATGAGCCGAGTAGATCAAGCGAGATCCTTCAGGTACCTCTCCCAAATCTTCAATAAAGATGGCTCCCATCTTTATGAGGCGATCCACAACGTGCCGATTATGTACAATCTCATGCTTCACATAGATCGGCGTGCCCCAAAGCTCGAGCGCTCTCTCAACAATTTCGATAGCGCGCACCACGCCTGCACAAAAGCCACGCGGCTTGGACAGCAATAGTTTCATGGCCAGCATGATTACATGCCTGAGCTTATAACGTCAACTCTCCGCTTAGGAATGAGAGAATCTACCGTTTGGAGAATTTTTTCGACATATTCCACGTAATTATATTGAAGATCACGTGCTGTGAGAGCATATGCAATATCGGGTTTTACACCTAAATTTTCGATGACACTCTTATCCACCCTTTCAGCCAATGACCCAGTGAGTTGGAAGCCCGCAATCGCTGTTTGGTTAGGATAAAATGTGCCTTGCACATATCCCCCTGCCCCTGCAGTGCGCGTGCCTAAAATTGTCACTCTCCGGTTATCCTGTAAAATAGCTGGGAAGAAGTCCCCCCCAGAAAAATCTAAGCTATTTATCAAGAGTAAAATAGGTTTTGTATAGTGTCCATCTGGATGCGGAGCAATACGGTTGACGCCAAACAGGAAGGTGGGATCGGTATAGATTTTGCCCGATGTCCACTCACTGAGAATAAAGGAACAAAATTCTCTGAGTAAAGAGACAGTCTCCATAGTGACTGGATAACCACCAATCGATTCACCCAACACCTCTTTTGCCTGCCTCTCATTCATCACACCCTCTAAAGCATCTGCTGTAGTGAGGGCGGCATATACCTCTTCTTGAGTGAGCTTCAAATGATGTTTGGGGGTATCCATCACTCCATCTGCCACCGCGGCGGCAAGAGCGTATAGGTAAAAGACTGATCCCCCTGGATTGTTCACCTGGTCGATAATCAACGCCTCTGTGTGTGCCTGAAACCTCTTCATCAGTTCACAAAAAATCGTGCTCTCTTCCTCATCTCCTATATAATGAGGAATACGGATATATCCAACATACTGGTTCTCTGGTGATTTGAATATATAGGCATCAAAAGGAGAGTCTTTAGGCGCACTCCATATTTTCCTCCCCAGGGGGGGAATAAAGCTGGTTCTTGCTCCTAAGCTATGTTTATTCTCCACATGGAGAGAGGCTCCCACATGAGATCTATCCCATTGAGAATAGACCATCATTTTTTCAAAAAAATTTTCCTCTTTCACCGCCTTTTTGGGATCCATACGCCATTGGGAAAAAGAGGGCTGCATTTTTACCACAGGGTTGATGTCAGAAAAATCGGGTATTCTTTCTGGAGCGTAGTCCCAACGAAGAGTGACACGAGTAGGGCGACTTTCCCCTCTACGTAACCCCTCCAACACCACCTCTCCTTTAGGCACAGCAACCCCTACCGTCCCGCAACGACCAGTCAAAAGCATCTCCGCTAAAGCTTGGTCTGTTTCAAACGTATTGCCTCCAAACTCCGTCACGCGTAGCTCTTCTACCACATCCGCTATAGGACGGCCGTCAAAGGTAAGAATTTCATCCCCAACTCCCAGAGGAAAATGGGAATAGGGAAGCAAATCACGCTCTACATAAGAAATAAAATAGCGCCCCTCCGCTCCCTTTATCAGAAAAGGGAGACTCGCCTCTTCCGTAGAAAGAAAAACGATCCCAACATGATAATCCTTCGCGGACTGGAAAAAGGCACGTAAAATTTTATGGAAATCTTTCACCGAAGGTTGAGGTTGACAATCCACCTTTTGCTTCGCATGCTCTATCGCTTGCTTCAAATCCCAATCTGCAAAATCTTTTTTCCATTGCAGAGGAGCATACTTCACCTCAAATACAGAATGAATAAAATCAAGATCTTTTAACATCCGACGCTTAGATAGAGAATTTTCCTCAGGTGGCTGATATTTTGTGAATGATATACAAATTAAGGTTAACAAAAGTAGTAAATACGATTTTTTCATAAATCAACCTCAGAGAATAAATTCAACGAGAATTATGAAATCAGACTAGTTAAAAGTCAACTATAACCACCGCGCTTCTATTGCATTTTTATAAAAAAAATATTACACTGACTGAGTGAGGAAGTCGCTATTTTCACTTTTGCTACTTTTGTATTGTACGTCGTGTGCTATGTACATGCCAGATCCTACCTGCCCTCCCCCGCCCAGTGCACGCTGTCCCACTACACAAACCTATTCGTCTCACTCTCCCACCGTCTGTCCGATTAATCCTAGCCCGAATCAGACACTTGCATTGTACGATCTTGTGGACATCGCCCTTTTGAATAGCCCTAAAACACGCGCGAGTTGGTATAACGCCAAAATTGCTGCCACAAGTGTAGGGCAAGCGAGAGGAGATTTTCTTCCAGATGTCGCATTTATAGGCAATTGGATGCGAGAACAGTTTTCTACTGTCGATTTGGGAATCCCCTTTACCAACAATATGAAATTTCTCCAATACGGTTTCTCAAGTCACTATTTGTTACTAGATTTTGGGGGGAGAAATGGCAGGCTAGAAATGGCTTTGGCCGCGCTAGAAAAAGCAAACTGGACCTATAACTGGGATATTCAAAGCGTGATGATCCAGACAATCCGCAGTTATTATGACCATATCAATGCTTTGGCTATTTTGGAGGCGAGTAAAGCTGCAGTGGAAGATTTTGAAGTAACACTCAAAGCGGCCCACGGGATGAAGGAGTCGGGCCTCGTTCCTTTATCTGATGAATTGCAGGCTCGTACCTCACTGTTGCGTGCCCAGATTGCGTATGAAAAAGAGAAGGGAGATGTCCATATTTCGCAAGCGAACCTAGCACAATCGATGGGCCTTTCCCCTGACCAGATATTTACCGTACATCCTCTACCGAAAAAGCTCAATGTTCCACAGCTCTGTCAGAATATGCAACAGATCATGAACATCGCAAAACTCCACCGAGATGATCTCAAAGCGATGCGCATGGAAGTGGTACGCTCTAAGGCAAGTATCAAGGCAAAGCGCTC
>JBJXGG010000051.1:0-12487 GCA_046153495.1 Chlamydiales bacterium | reverse complement strand
CTCCGTAAAAAAAGAGACCATTATATGAGTTCTTTGCTTTCTAAATTAGCATTCTGTTTTTTATTTATTATCCCGTGCCTCTTTGGCTTTTCAGCTGAAGAAACCTTTTTTCTAATTGATGGCGTTACCAATGAGAAAGTATTTGCATTTGGACCCAAACTCCATGAACGCAAAAGTCCATGTTCTACGTTTAAAATCATCCTAAGCTTGATTGGCTATGATGCGAAGATATTAAATGACATTGATAACCCAGTGTGGGATTATCAAGAAGGGTATGATAACTTTCTTGAATCATGGAAAAATCCTCAAACTCCTCAATCTTGGATGCAATGCTCATGCGTCTGGTTTTCCAAAATGTTGGCATTGCAATTAGGGTTGGAAAAACTAAAAAATTATTTAGCCCTACTTGAATACGGCAATGAAGACCTTTCTGGAGGTCTTACAAAACCGGGATCTGCTAATACCCCAGCATGGATTCATTCTTCTCTAAAAATTTCACCTTATGAACAGGTTCTTTTTCTTCAAAAGATGATCCTAGGAAAATTACCTATTTCAGCCGATGCAGTTGCGCTGACAAAAAGAATTTTATTTAAAGAAGAATTGGCTGAGGGCTGGCAACTATTTGGGAAAACAGGTTGGTGTGGTTCAATCGGTAATGAAAATGATGGAACTTTGGAGTATAGCTGGTTTGTGGGATGGATTGAGAAAAAAAATCTCTTTTTTCCTTTTGCCTATCTTATCTGTGATAAAAAGATAGATCTTGCACAAAGAATACCTAGAGTGAAGCAATTGCTAGCCGAATCTAACCTAATAGACCTCTTGCGTAATTAATTTTTTTGCTAATCTTTTTGCTTTTTCACGGAAAAGAGCATGAGTAAATACGAAGAACTTCCCTCTATAGTCTCATTTGTACGGAAAAGAAAAAGGCTGTTTCATAGGCAAACCTTCCCTCTGCTGTAACTATGACTCTCTCACCTCCTAACAGAGTACTCCCTATTACGTAACCCCAATTCCTTTCTTTTTTCAAATCAAGGAGTTGAACCGATTCATTTAGAGCTGAAAGCTCCCTTCGATAGTCTCCCATCTTCAGACGCGCTCCCTCATACACTCCCCCTAAATAGGGATAAAAATCGCAGCAGCTACCAAAAGGAATTAAATAGGTGATACCCAATGCCCCTTGCCAAGAGCGATAGCTCAACGACTCTCCATCCACATAAGTTGAACAGCCACCATAATCATCTCTCAAAAAGTTGATGTCGGGATTTGTTGCAAAATATTGTCCTTCCGCACCTATTGCGAAACGACCACACTCCCAGATAGTACCACGAGCCCCAACGCTCCAGGAGAAAGCGCTCTCTCCTTGAATGTCAAAATTGATGCTTGGAGAGAAATCCTCAGAAAATTCTGGCAAGAAATGTTTAAGTGTGGAGTGTATTAGAATTTTGGTGGCTCCCAAGACACCATAGACTTCAACACGATTCCACAAATTCACGTCAATCTCGCCCCCATTGGTATAGATTTGCGTACAACGGATAGAACCGTTGTCTTTCGCTAACTGCATATAGTTGTTAAACGTAAAGTCGCCATAATATCCAGTGCGGACACTGAGCATATCCCAACAATTTGGCGGAGTATAGCCAAAAGAATCAAAAAAAATTCCTTCACCAGCAAGAGATGCAATTTTAGGATTATTTAATGGTAATCCAAATAGATGAGCTGATATAAAAAAATAAAAAAATATTTTTTTCATATCTCCCAATTTAAAATACAGATTGTACATGAATGTCTACGTACCATACACGACATTTGCATTCAAACGCAAAATTTAGATCATACACTTTGTAACAGTCAGCAGCTCGTGTGGCTAACGGGAGCTACTGAGAATATCAGTACTTTCTTGACGGAACGACATTTTCCGAGTATAGTCGTCCTCGTGTTTAAAAGATTCGCTTCTTTTTTATGTTTCTTTTTAGGACTGTTAATCCTTTGGGAGCTTGCATGTCATCTTTCTTCCCACCTCCTGTTTGTTCTCCCGGCGCCCTCTAAAATTTTAACTACATTGTGGGAGTTACGCTCCCGCTTTTTTTTGCACACCTTTGTGACATTCAAAGAGATGCTTTTTGGTTTTCTAATTGCGCTTGCTCTGGCTTTTCCTCTCGCTTGGGTAATGTTACATTTTAAAACCTCTCGTTCTCTCTTGCAGCCTCTTTTTATTGTAATTCAATGCATTCCGATGTTTACTTTAGCGCCTATTATGGTGATTTGGTTCGGCTGGAGTTATATTGCTATCATCATTCCCACAGCTCTTATGATCTTTTTTCCTCTCACCCTCAATATCTACCAGGGATTGCGCGCAACGCCTCTTTCTTATCTCGAATATTTCCATTTGAATCATGCCACAACCCTCCAAATATTTTTTAAGCTCCGTCTCCCTTGGGCTATGCCTCACATTTTTGCCGGGGTTCGTATCAGTGCCGCGATTGCCGGTATCGGCGCCGTGGCAGGAGAGTGGGCAGGGGCACAACAAGGTTTGGGCGTGTTGATGCTAGAAAGCAGAAGAAATACTGATCTCGAAATCACCTTCGGCGCACTGCTCTGCCTCACTCTGTTAAGCTCTTCTCTCTACTCTGTAATACTGCTCCTGGAAAAGCTTCCTCGTAGACTCACATTCAGATGGAAAAAAAGACTCACCCGACCCTTTAAAGAGAGGGGTCGTCGCTTCTCTTTTCCCCTCTTTCTCTTCTTTCTGGCATTTCTCACCGCATGCTCCCAAAAACAAAAAGAGGAGACGCGGCTCTTACTAGACTGGCTGCCCAATGTGACCCATATCCCACTCTATGCTGGGGTAGAAGAGGGCTTTTTTGCACAAGAAGAGATCCACCTCTCGCTGCAAAAAACGTATGAGGGAGGAGGAGGCATCTCCTACCTCACCTCTCACAAAGCCAATTTATTGCTAGGACACCTACCGGGTACTATCAAAGCGGCTACACGCGGAGCAAAGCTAAAAATTTTAGGCATCTTAATAGACCAGCCTTTGCGCTGTTTAATCTTCCGGGATAAAGAAGGGATCGAAAAACCGAGCGATCTATCGGGAAAAGTTCTCGGCTATTGCATTGGGGGGCCAGAAAGTAAATTTCTCGATCTTTTTTTAGAAGAATGCAATATTCGCCCTAAAGATAAAAAAAATGTCAGCGTTGATCTTATCTCCCCTCTTGGAGTGAAAGAAGTAGACTTCATCTATGGCGGCTTTTGGAATGTAGAACCATTTCAACTCCGCTCTCTCGGTGTAGAAAGTAGTTACTTTCCCATACACATCTCTAAACTCCCCTCTTACGCCGAACTCATCGTGTTAGCGAACGAAAAAAGCAAAGAGGCCTCTCCCGATTTTAGAAATCGATTTGCGCGCGCTCTACAAAAAAGTATTGACTATGCAAAAAAGAACCCCGACAAAGCTTTTGCCTCCTATATCAGAGCCAATCCAGACAAAACACCGAAAACAATCGCATGGGAAAAAGAGGCCTGGCGGGTGACCTCTCCCCTCTTTGCCTCTACACAAGAAATTGATTTAGAAAAGATAAAGAATTTCTACTTCTGGCAACAAGAACGAGAAATCATTACCGATCATATTGAATGTTCCTCACTTATATGTGAATAAAAAAAATATTTACCAACTCTGTTCTTTCTTGATAAAATTGCCATATGGCAAAATATTCTCGCAGAAACAACAAAATCTCTATCCTACTTATAGACAAAAACTTAGACGATTTCCTTCTCTTACAAAAAATCATACAAAGAACTACTTTTTCAAGATCTTCCCTAGCTTGTGCTCCCTCGGTAAGAGAGGGGCTAGAGATGATGTCCCGCTCTCGCATCGATCTGATTATTATTAATTTGCATGTATCTGAAAATCAAGGAATTGAGAGTGTTATTCAGATTCACGACAAAAATGCAGCGGTACCCTTACTTGTGATCGGCGATCTTCCCGACGATGATCAACTTATTGTAGACGCAATCAGTCTCGGCGCGCAAGATTATGTGGCTAAAACAGAACTCAATGCACACATACTAGAAAAAAGCATTATCTATGCCCTTGAAAGACAACTGATTCAGGATGGATTACGCGAGTTATCCATGACAGATGAGCTGACGGGGTTATATAATCGACGAGGTTTTCTAAAGTTAGCGGAACAGCAGATTTCTATGGCAACGCGCCACAAAAAAGGCTTTCTTCTCTATATGATTGATATTAATTTTTTCAAAAAAATCAACGATACCTACGGTCACCCAGCAGGAGACCAGGCAATTTTGGATCTCACGGACTGCTTAAAACAAGCCTTCCGTCAGCACGATATCATAGCTCGTATCGGAGGAGATGAGTTTGCTGTGATCGCTGTAAATGCAGAAAATGATGTAGAGGATATCCTAAAAGAGCACCTGCTCGAGAAAATTTCTACTGTAAATAATTCTGGATCCAGACCTTACAAAATTTCCCTCAGTATTGGATCAAGTCACTATCACGCTCTTGCTCAACGCTCCTTGGATGACTTAATTGAGGATGCGGATAAGAAACTCTATATCAAAAAGAAAGAGGCCCATACCGCCACAGAATAGAGTCCTACCCCTTTGGGAGAGGGCGTGAAAGGATGTGGGAGAGACGAACCAACACATCTCGCAGCACTTCTAACGGCTTTTGCTCGCCATTTACGCGTGACACCATATGGACGGGGTAAAAGGCGAGAAGAGCTCCGATCTCCCTCTCATACGCCTGGAGGCGACGATCGATCACGCTGGGCGCTACTTCCTCCACTTTTCCCTCACAACGAGCACGCCATTCTAGACGTTCCACTAAACTATCTGTATTTGAACTCTCTAAAACGATCACATGGCGCACAGAAATAAATTGATCGATCAATTTTGCCTGTTGCAGCGTACGTGGAATCCCGTCGAGCAGAAGATACTGACTATGAGGATAATAAACGTTTGTTGCAATCAAACCGTCAACATAGTGTTTCCAGATGGAAATCGTCTCCTCATCGGGTACGAGCTCTCCTTTCTTCGCATAAGAATAGAACAGCTTCCCAGCAGGAGTATAGCCCGCTAAGCGGCGAAAAATTTCTCCTGAGGAAAGATGATACTGCCCCCCGCCACTAGCTAGAAACTTTCCTAAAGTCCCCTTACCAACACCCGGAGGACCAAATAGTAGAACACTCTCATACTTTCCGTGATACGGTTCAATAATTTGCTTCATACTTCTATTCTCCTCGAAACAATAAAACATTTCAAACGTAAAATTCCCTCTTTTCTTCTTAAAAAATAGCTGTTAAACTGCTAGAGTTACAACTATGACTAACTTTATTTCAACTGCCTTTATTCTCTTTTTGGTGATTAATTCTCTGGGAGAACTACCCAACTACCTTCCACTTTTACAAGAATTTGAGCCGGCAAAGCGCCGCTGGATCATCATAAGAGAACTCTTTTTTGCTCTATGTTTAATGTTCGTTTTCTTTTTTGCTGGGGTTCTTATTTTAAAGATGTTAGGTATTTCGCGTACAACAGCAGAGATCGCTGGTGGGCTTATTCTTTTCTTAATTGCCATCCGAATGATCTTCGCTCATGAGAATGAGCAATCGCATTGGAGAAAAGAAGCGCACTTTTTCGTTCCCATTGCCACCCCCATTTTTGCGGGACCTTCGTTATTCTCTGTGATCACCATTTTTTCCCAAAGCGATGTTCCTACTGCTACCCTCTTTTTAGCCATGTTGGCCGGATGGTTTCTCTCGTGTATTGTCTATGTTTTTGCAGACCCCATTCACCGCGTTATCCGCAATAAAGGACTTCTTGCTTGCCAAAGATTAATGGGTTTATTGACTGCACTGATCTCTGTGCAAGTGTTTTTACAAGGAATTAAGGATTTGATCCACCAAGGCATATGACCCTCTCCTCAATCGTTCATCTCACCTTTCTTTTTTTAATTATCTTAGACCCTTTGGGTAATGTTCCCATTTTTGTCGGCGTCCTCAAGCATTTAAACCACGAAAGGCAGAGGCTAGTGATCATACGAGAGATGTTGATCGCTCTCGGAGTGATGATCGGCTTCCTTTTTTTAGGAGAGGCTTTTTTCCACTTTCTTCATGTAGATGAACACTCCTTGCGCATTACAGGAGGCATTATTCTTTTCCTGATCGCTATCCCTATGATTTTTTCCACTCCTTTTGAAGCGGAAAAGCGTTCTGTTAGTCGATCTGAACCACTCATCGTGCCTCTAGCGATCCCTGCGATTGCAGGTCCTGCTATCTTGGCAACGATTACTCTGTATGGGGCAGGAGTTTTACAGAATAAGGTCACTGTGTTTATTGCCATTTTGATTGCCTGGCTCCTGACTTTGCCCATCTTGCTCTTGTCGCCCCTCTTAAAAAAATGGATGGGAGATAATGGGCTCACTGCAATCGAGAGGCTTTTCGGATATCTGGTGATTTTAATTTCTGCCCAGATGATTTTGCAGGGTCTATGCGGCGCATTCAACATTTCTTGTCCACCTTCCACCAAAGGTATCAATCATGAACATCCAGCTCAAGCTAGCTTATAACGGTACTTTGCTATGGGGATGGCAAAAAAGTTCTCACGGCCCTAGCGTAGAAGCGTTGCTCTCTTCCGCTTTGGAACAAATTTTGCAGCACCCCGTAACTCTACAAGCAGCAAGCCGTACAGACCGTGGAGTACATGCAGAGGGACAAATTGTCAACTTTTTCACAGATAGAACTCTCAACCTTTCTACGCTTCATTTTAGCCTCAACTCTTTGTTACCATATTCGATTCGGGTTCTCCACGTGGAAGAAAAACCTCTCACTTTCCACCCCACTTCTGATGTAGTGGGGAAGGAGTATCTCTATTTTGTCTGTTATGCAAGATGGCAGTTACCCAAACATTCCGCTTTTTCTTGGCACTTTCCCTATCCCCTCGATATTCCTAAAATGAAAGAGGCAGCGACTCTTTTAGAAGGAACGCATGATTTTTCCGCTTTTTGCAATAATCACCCAGAAAAAGAGGGACAAGAGAAAACGTGCCATCTTTTTTGTATTAAATTGCTTCCTCTTGCAGGGAAACGACTGCAGATCTCTGTAGTAGGAGACCGTTTTCTCTATAAAATGACCCGAAATATTGTGGGGACACTCTGCTACGTGGGGAGAGGAGATATTGCTCCCACTGACATCTCCCATATATTGCGGGGCAAGAACCGACCTCAAGCAGGCATCACAGCCCCCGCTTTAGGACTGACTCTAAATAGGGTGTTTTATAATTCTTTAGAGGAGTACACTGATTAGACTATGATAGGAAGGAATGATCCATGTTGGTGTGGTAGCCAGAAAAAATGGAAAAAGTGTCATTTCCCACAACATGACCCCTCGAAAAAGGAAGATGAGCTAGCCAATCAATATCTACGGCAATACCAGATCATCTTGAAAACACCTGAGCAAATAGAGGGCATCCGCAAAGCCTGCCAATTTTCTGCTCATGTCCTCAACGAACTATGCAAAATGGCCAAAGCGGGGGTGACAACTAACGAGATCGACGCTCTTTCTGACAAACTGCATAAAGAGGCGGGAGCGGTTGCAGCCGCGCAAGGTTACGGCTCCCCTCCCTTTCCCAAAGGGATCTGTACCTCCCTAAATGAAGTAATATGCCACGGTATTCCTAATGACATTCCCTTGAAAGAGGGTGACATCATGAATATCGATGTCGCCTCCATATTAAATGGCTATTATGGAGACTGCAGCCGCATGGTAACAATTGGCAAGATCTCTGCCGAAAAAACGCTTGTAGTGGATGTAGCAAAAGAGGCGCTAGACCGCGCCATCAAGATTCTCAAGCCAGGAGTACTCCTACTACAGATCGGAGAGGAGATCGAATCCTACGCGGAACGAAAAGGCTGCTCTGTTGTCTACCAATTCGTTGGACATGGAGTAGGGCTCCATTTCCACGAGGCGCCACAGATTCACCACAACAGAAACCAAGTGAATATCCCGCTCGCCGCAGGGATGATATTCACCATTGAACCAATGATCAATGCTGGCGTACCAGAAGGGTTAGTAGACCCCCATGACGGTTGGGTCACCCGCACGAAAGATGGCCTTCCCTCGGCGCAATGGGAACATACCGTTCTCATTACAGAAACAGGATACGAAATTTTGACGCTACTCACCTGAGTTTTGGGTTGTTCTTCCTCGTAATCAGAGGAGTTTTCTGAGATGATCTGGTAATGTTTTGCGAAGATCATAGCTGAAGGCGCTATTATCGAGCAAAAAATTGCAAGCGCAGCCAGAAAACTCCCTGAGGATGAGGGAGAACAACCCCAAACTCAGGTTACTAATATAAATGAAGCAGATTGGTCACAAGATCTTCCAAATAAATTACTTCTTCTTCCATTCTGCAGTAATCTTGCACCACTCCATCCAAAATTTTCTCCAGAGCATCTGTCTGTTCGCAAGAGGGGGCCTGGGATTCCAAGCTCTTTTCTATCTCCCACTCTTTCACCTTACCTTGAGCGTGAAATAACTCTTTTCGCGCCTGTAACAATACTCTCGACTTTTCCTCAAACTGAGAGCGGAGCTGTTTATAAAGTCCCTCCGCAATAGCGCGCTCTCTACGAGCTTCCTGCGCTCCCTCTTCTTTTTCCAGCTGCTTCTCTAATTCAGCAATACGTTCTTCCAAATGCGCACTTTGCTTAACTGTTGTAGAGCTGCTGGCAAGTAGAGCCTGCAGCTGCACCACAAGAGAGTCTTTTTCTTGCATAAATTCTGTTTGCTGCCGTTCAAGAAGGAGATTTTTTTGCTGTAATATTTCATGCTCCTCTCGTAAGAAAGCCAACTCCTGTTTCCGCTTTTCCTCTAGGTCAGCAACTTTTGTGATCTCCTCCATCTTTCCGTGTAGAAGCATTTTCTCTTTCTCAAGCGATATCTGCTCCATTTGTAAAAAGTCTTGCTGCTCTCTCACCTCGCGCCTTGCTGTCATAGCCCCAGCTAAAATATCATTCTTCTGCGAAGTCAACAGCTCAATTTCAGACCAGACAAGAGTCATCTTTTTTTCGATCTCTCCCTTTTCAATACGACGCTGCTCTGCCTCCTCCTTCCACTTCTGCACCTCTTCCTCTAAAGAGAGGATCGCTTCAGACCACTTTTCCTCTTTCTCAGTAAGCTCTTGGTTTTTCGCCAAAAACTGATTCATCCTCTCTTTAGAATTTTCTGAGACAGAGCGAAGAATCTCTTCTACTTCCTCTGCAATCAACAAAAAGATATAAAAAGTGAGAGCAAGAGCAAGAGAGATCTCCATTGTTAATAAACGTGATTGTTCAGGCAAATCGCGATAGAAAAGGGCGAAAAGAGCGCCCAAACTGACATAAGAAATCGTAAGACCAATTGTCCGGAAACGAGCTATCAACAACGTACCCACAATCAGAAGCATCGGTAGATACATCGAAAACTTGGTTGGGAAAATAAATGCTGTCCAAATATGGCATAACAAAAGCGTCACTGGAATCAAAACCCAGAATAAAACCCTAGCTAAAAGCGAGGCGGGAATAATCCTAGTAAGCAAAGCTTCAAATTTATCAGGACGGTGCGTTGAGGGGACTTGTGCTTTCTCCATGACTCTTTAATTCCAGACTAAGCCTCAGAATGCAGGTTCCTTCTTCACTAGTCAATGGAAATTGACTAAGTACACTATATAGAACTGTTATGAAGAGGAAAAAGCTTGATGATCTAGTGGTCTCACTACTCACAACAAGGATTTGGGTCTTCCTCTTGCTCAATAAAGCTTTGGGCTCTTTCGAGAATATAGGAAGCCAGTGTCGGATCACCTTCATAAGTCATCTCTACACTCATTCTCCCATCCGGGGAAGGCTGTGCGCATGTAATTAAAATTTTACAAGCGTGCTCTTGTGCAGTACTCTGGGTTATCTCTTCTTTTTTCTTTTTTGGGCGCATCACAAAACTACATTACGTAAATAAGGCTTTGTCATAGGCGAAGAAAAAATATTTGTCAAAGCAACATTCTTTGTAGTTACGATCAAAATTAAGATGAAAAAGAGAAAGTGTTGGGTTAAGAGTCAAAATAACAAGATGGTAGATCTTGTCACCAATTGGGTAGAAATAAATTCTTTTTCTCAAAAAATTTTCTATTTAGAGTGCTGCTACCCCATTGAAAGTTAAGATATAGTTAAGATTATTAAGAATTCTTCATAAACATATTGAATTTTAAATATTAATTTGATATAATAGTCGTATTATTTAGCTTTTTTATTATTTAGGAGAAAATATGACCACACCCATTAATAGTATCAATCCTAGTCAACATGCTCTGATAGGTCAGCGTCCTCAGACTGCGGATGACTCAAATAATCAGGAAAATGTGAAGGAATTTACACTAGCTTTGATTTATACGTTGCTAGAAGAAACTGTGCAAACAGGAAATAGTAGTGCAAATATTGACGCTAAAGAGCTCAGTGGCAATGGTGCACTCCAACACCAATTAGCCAATCGCGAAGCGCGTCAAGCAAACGATGCGATTCCCGGATTGAACGTTCACCATCATGCTGCTCGCAACGTCACAGAATGGGCGGGTCGCGCTTGTGTTCACAAGCATTATTCTGCCTACACAACCTATACGGGGCAGACGGCCCAAGCGGCTGCTAGAGCAGATAATTTATGGGTGGGTGGAGAGAGAAGCATTATGTCCGACAACATGATGACCTTGCAAAACCAAGCGAACATGGGAGAAACCAACGTCGAGGTCAAAACGAATAGTATTACAGTAACGGTGAGAGAAGCAGCGGGAATCTTACAAAAGGTTCTCGTCTTAACAATGAACGCATTGCAAAGAAAGGATACGAACTAAAGCATAAAGCGATGAGATTGCTTCCAGCAATCTCATCGCTTTTTTTTATTAAAATTGTTAAGATTGTGCAAAATTTATAAAGATTTATTAATATTTCTGTTGAAAGAATAAAGATTTTTTGATATAATGTTCGTATATTAATGAGGATAAATTTTTGATATCATCCACGCAATTCAATAAATCTCTTCTCTATGCTGCACATACTGGCATAAAGAGTTAGTTAAGAAGATCAAGACTAAATTAATTAAGTGCTTGAAAATAAATATTTTATTTGATAATATTTAACCAACGTTTTATTTTTTGAAACACGAGGTTAAAGATGTCAAACGGAATCATTCAAGCGCCGTTTTTAGGTAGCATTGCATTATCTATCGCTTCCAAGCGGGAAAATAAAAGCGATTTTGATTTATCGAAGACAATTTCACTAGCATTAATCTATCTTATTCTTGAAGATTCCGTTAAAGTAATGAATAGCACAGCCATTACAACAGCAAAGCAGATGGCTGGAAATGGAGCCTTGCAACACGATATAGTCGGCCGTGAAGCTAGGCTAAAGCCGTGGGATATTCCTGATCCTATCAAAGTCCAACACCGCTCTCACCACCGCTCATTCGATCCACATTTTCATAACGGTTTATTGACTCTTTATACAACATGGACCAATGTCTGGTCTACTATTGCGAATATAGACGATATAGCGGAAGCCAAAGTGCAAAATAATATTGTAGCAGGAAAAAGAAGCATTTTGACTCAACGCTTAATGGATTTGCAACAAGAGGCCCAGATGAAAGAAAATAATATGGAGATAACCTCTAACTCCGTCTCCATGACTGTCAGAGAGGCTGCCTCGCTGTTACAGAAAGTGCTCCTCCTCACTCTCAATGCGCTTATGAGGAAAAAAGGATCCTTTTAATTATTAAAAGAAAATTAAGAAAATAAAGATTTGTTAACAAATCTATTGATAATAAATATTTTATTTGATATAATAGTCCCATAATTTAATTATCTGAGGGGGAAAGGATAATATGGATCCAACAATAACAACATCTAGCGGTAATGTGAATAATAGCTGCCAGCTTGCCACCGCTATTTCCGTGAAAGCTCACGATGCCGAGAAGAAGCATCACGTAGAAAAGCAGGCCGACGCAGGCAAAAAAGAGAGTAACGCGAATATTTACGCTGCAATCTTCATTCTATTTATGGAATCTTTAACTACAAGACAAACTGGATTGACAGTATTGGCTAAAGAACTAGAAGAAAACGCTAATATTCAGCAAAGATACAACGATGAAGATGCAAAGATCCGATATACTGTTTGTCCAGTCGGCGCTAATACAGCCACACTAAACCGCGTGCAGAACGAAAACGCGAACTACGACGCCATGCGAGAGAACATTCAGAACTACTTGATTACAGCAAGACAGACTGGTCACGTGATGATGACCGAAGCTAGTTCTGATACCAACACAGTTGAGCAGATCTCGAGTGAAGCCTCCTTCCTATTGCAAAGTTATGTCTCGATGTCTGATGAGATTAATAAGATCTCCCCGGGTGCGGCTCAGTAATTTAATATAATAATAACCAAATAGGTAAAAAT
>JBJXGG010000004.1:0-5186 GCA_046153495.1 Chlamydiales bacterium | reverse complement strand
ACTGGTACTCCGTACACGTCACAGTACTGGTACTCGCTTTTCGTATGTACGTACTCTCACTTTTCTTCTTTTGCGTCGTGCTCACTTTTTTTTCCGCCGGATTTGAAGGAGGCATGATTTTTATCGTTGCTCTCTATATTTTCTACCAGGCGGTTTTTCGTTTATTTAAAGTGGTAGAAATTGCACATGTGGAAGAGGGGATTTGGCTTACTTCGCTCACGTTTTTGATCAACGGTCTTTTGGGTCTCTACCTCATTCGAGAGGGAAAAAGGAGTTACTCCCTTATTTTAGAAGCGAATGGGCGTCATCTCTTTACAGATTGTCTCACCAGCGGCTTTGTAATTTTAGCTCTTCTCCTGGCACGTTGGACGGGGTGGAGCTATTTCGATCCTCTTCTTGCTATTGTTGTCGCGATCAATATCCTTTGGACAGGGGCTCGACTCCTCAATAATGCTATTCACGGTCTGATGGATCGTTCTGACCCTAAATTAGATAAAAAGATACGTCTCTTTCTCGAAAGAGCAGCGCACCAATATGGTATTAAATATCATTGCCTTCGTCATAGAAATGCAGGAAACCGACTCTTGGTTGAAGTGCATCTCCTATTTCCAAAAGAGCTTAAGATTCACGAGGCTCATGAAATTGCTACCCTCATAGAAAAAGATTTACAAGGAGATACATCGCAACCAATTGAATTCGTCAGTCATCTTGAGCCTATTGAAGGTCACGACAAAATTCACAGAGAGGTTCTTGGTTATGATGGTTAATAACCTGCGTTTTGGGTTGTGCTTCCTCATCCTCAGGGAGTGTTCTGGACGCTCTTGCAATTTTTTGATTGCCAGATCATCTCAGAAAACTCTTCTGATTACGAGGAAGCACAACCCAAAACGCAGGTTAATATTAGAAATTCAGCCACAATACCTACCTGAATAGTTACTCTATTTTTAGTGGAATAGAGAAGCTAAATTCAGTACCAACACCTACTTCGCTCTTTACTAAAAGTTTTCCTCCCATCAATTCTATTAAACGGTACGCTATATTTAGCCCCAAGCCCGTCCCTTCTGCTTTTAGCTCTGAGTGGTTTCCTGCCTGGGAAAAAGGGATGAAAATTTTTTTTATGTCTTCTGGAGAAATTCCGGGGCCAGTGTCTTGGACGTTAAAATCGATAAAGTTTTCGGATTGATTTTTAGAAACCGCTAACTTTACTTCTCCTCGCTCAGTAAATTTGAAAGCATTGACTAATAGATTCGTCAGAATTTGTCGTAGTCGTATAGAATCATTTTTAATACATTCAGGGAGATCATCCGATAGGATTTTGGTGAATTGCAGCCCTTTTCGTTGCACTATTGGAGCCAAACTTTTGAATAAATCGTCAACAAATTCGAAAAGGTTAAATTTCTCCTCTGCGAGTTGCATCTTGCCCGCTTCAATTTTAGAGAGGTCTAAGGTGTCATTCACGATTCTGAGAAGGTTTTTAGCATTCCTGACTAAAGCATCGACGATTTTTTTTTGGTCTTCATTCAAAGAGTTAATATTTAATATTTCAGCCGCTTCGATAATTACGCTAATAGGAGATCTGATTTCATGGCTCATTACGGAGAGAAATTCCGATTTTGCGGCTAACGCTTTTACAGCAATGTCTTTTGTAGTATGTAATTCTTGTTGTGTATATTGCCGATTGATCACAATATTCGTTTGATGGCTCACGTTTTCCATAATCTTGAGAAGATTCTCATCAGACGTGAGAGGGTTTTCTGAAAAAAATTCCAAAACGCCAATTGTATTTCCATTAATTTTGATTGGAAAACCGTACGCTCCCTTTAATCCGAGATTATTACATAACTTGGCTCGGGGGAAGTTCGAGTCCTTTTGGACGTCGACTATCCAGGCAACGGTTTGTGAGGCAAGTATGCGCCCAGGCAGGCCGATTTTAGGAGGAAAATTCATGGATTCTGTGACTTCTACGAACTCCCGGTATTTTTCAGAATCATCTAAAAACCAAATCTTGGTTGACTCGAGCTCGTCAGATCCGCTTGTCGAAAGGAGGTAAACATGACCAACATGCCATCCAAGGCTCTTGCAAACGATATTCAGAATCTTTTGCAAAGTAACTTCAAGAGAAATCTCCTCGTTGGAAAGAATCGCGGTTTGGTGCAAAAGTCTCTCTTCTATAAACTTTTGAGCAAAAGCCCCCTCGTTACTTATCTCCATATAGGCAATTGTTTTTTTTAGTTTGAAAAGGCGTTGTAATCCTAGAAATGTTCCCATTGCCGCAAATAGGCCATATAGCAAAATCGTGACTGTAAACAGGGGAGGAGAAGCAACGTTATAAATAAGTAAAGAAATATTGAGAGTAAAAAGAAAGATACCAATAGATATGAAATAATGGGATCCAGAGAGATAGGCAGTGGGAGTGCTAAAAAAAATGCTGCGTGTAGTAATAAAAAAAGCAAAACTTAAGAGTAAAAAACCGATGGATGTATGCAGCGCGAGTCGATTTAGATAACCCCATATAACTACTGTGGGCTCAATGCCAAAGATATATCCAATAAGAGCAACGCTACTCAAAACGATCAGTAAGATGCCCAAGAGTCCGTAGGCTAGACTATACCACCTCTTTCTTATCTTGTTATAGCTAAGAATCGCGAGCATTGACCCACTTAACATAAAACAGAAAGCTGTGGGGGGTGTCATTCTTCCTGGAGCCAAGACATTGGTTGTAACATAATGTTTAAAGAAAAGCTCATCGATACCAAGATGTATCTGTAAAATGTCTTGTATAATCGTTAAAAAACCTAATAAAAAAATCAGCATAGCGGTACAAAGGGATAAAATCCGTCTGTAATAGAGGTAAAAAAGAATTCCTAGGCCAGAAAAAATAAAACCAAGAGCAGTATTATATTGTGTTGGGAGAAAGGTGGTAAAAAACTGAAACAAAATAACGGTTTTTGTGTGCCAACCAATTAAAATTGAAAAACCTAAAAACATTACAAAAACAGCTACGAGCAGAACAAGGGTTTTCGTCTTCATTTCCTTCTTTCCCGAGTTTCTATTGCCGCTTCAAGGCGCTTTTTGCGGCGAATATCTGCTTCTAAAAAACGTTGCTGTTGCAGGTCCGTCTCAGGAATAACAGCAGGGACTGCACAAGGTTTGTTCTCCTCATTGAGTGCTACAAAAGTTAAATAAGCGGAAACTACGTGTCGGTGCTCCCTCGTGCGGAAGTTTTCAGCAGTAACACATACACCAATCTCCATAGAAGCATTCCAAGAGCGGTTTATAGAAGCTTTAAATATAAGGACTTCTGCTAAATAAACAGGTTGCAGAAAATGAAGCGCATCTACTGAAACAGTGACGCAAGATTTTCCAGAGTGTCTTTCAGCGACAACAAGAGAGATTTTATCTGCGATCCCCATAATTAAACCACCAAAGGCTGTACCAGTTGTGTTTAGGTCTTTAGGAAAGATTTTATAAGTGTGATTCTCTACAGCCGTAGAAGCTACAGTTTTAGGGTCCATAAGAGCCTATTCTAACATAGTTCAATTTGTTTGCAAAATTGAGTCTGATAATTTATGTTATGTTGCTTTAATATATGAAATAATACTATTAAGATTGCAACAAATAGTTTGCTGTCTATAGACTCATGTCTGAGATTTTACAAATGGAATTGATGTATGACTGTGTTAATGGATGCTCTAGCTGCGGATTTTGCTATTTTTTCTACACGTGTTGGAAACGAGTACGGGCCTCTAAGAATTAATGAGCGAGTGGACGCGCGCTTAGACGGTTTTTGGATGGCATATAGAACCTATGCATTTATTCTTCCCACAAAACAAGCACAAAGAGAATTTTGCAACACCTACTCAAAACACACTGTAGGATTACAGTGTCAATTTTCTTCGGAAGTAATTAGACGTAAGGCTGTTATTACTGTTTTACGGGTAAATGATTTGATTATGAACCCCATGAATAGTTATTTAGCTGGATTAGGAATTAGAAATCTCATGATTTTTGTAGTTCCCCTACCCTCTTTACATAGCGTTTGTATTCGTGTATTTCCGTTACCTGAAACGGCTCCTGAGGTGATAGCAGAGTCTATTTGGGCGGAATTTGTCTCTAGGCTTCCCCTGGGTTGTTCTGTACATAGTTTCTTAGACCAAAGTTGTACTGGTGAGCTCGAGTATTTTGTGCAAATTGATATGCAACCAATTGAGAAAGATGTGGATATAGACTGTGTTTTCCCAATGCCCCAGGCAGAGGTAATGCCACTAGAGAGCATTTCAATGCCTGATGACCTGAGTTTTGATGAGGCTGCGGCATCTGTTCAATGCGATTTCAGTTTTATTACGGCATCAAGTGATGATACTGCTTCGGGTCGTTCTGTTTGTCAAACAGAGCAATTTTTAAAGATAGCTATGCTGGGGATCGGATGGGGCTGTGGGTTGTTATCTAAGACTGAGGCAGATATTTGGCAACCTAAAGTATGAGGTAGCGATACCAGCCACTTGTAAGCTTGACTTGGAGAGCTTCATCTGCTTCGGCACGGCCCGCCCAGTTGGAGACCAAAAATTATTCTGGACTGTCTGTCACAGGTAGGCGGGTATTAGGATGGGATCGGTAGGGGGCTTTTAGAACAGAATGAGCGGTATAGGGGTATGGAAGAGATGCAGGAGGTTGAAATTGTGGATTAAATACTAAGAGTGGAGAAGTTTCTCCACTACGATCTCGGCGAGATACAACAACGAAGAGAAGAAGGATGACGACCTCTGATACAACGCCTGCTACTGCCATGCCGATACCACCATTCTTAGTAAACACATTTGTAAGAGGCTTGATGCCTCCTGCTGCCATACCACCCACTACAATAGCAGCAAGGGGGATCAAGATAATGGCAATCCCCAATACTGCTTTTGCGCAACCGCATGAAGGCGTCGTTGCTCTGTACTGTGAGTCCCTAGGACTACCACCCCGCGGCCATCTGTCGGCGGTTGCGTCAACATCATCCCGAGTTCCAGTTGCAGAGGTTGCCACCTAAAGCTCCAAAAAAATAAATATTACTTTAGCAAAATGTAGCAGGAAATCCTTTGCATGTAAAGAAAGAAAAAAGAAAGCGGTTGAGTGCTTCTACTCATGGATTTTGCCTCTATATCCAACTTTAAGAAAAAAATAACCCCCTTTGACACAAAATC
>JBJXGG010000050.1:0-2648 GCA_046153495.1 Chlamydiales bacterium | reverse complement strand
TGTTTTCTTAGACCTTCTCATGCCCGAGATAGATGGAAATGAGACATTGCGAGAGATTCGAAAAAAGCCGCAATTTGCAAAGACTCCGGTGCTTTTTTTGACAGCAAGAACTGTGACACAAAAAGAGCGGGCAGAGCTAATTGGGTTAGGGGCGCAAGGGATTTATGTAAAGCCGATTGATCCAGTCGCCCTGGTGG
Organism: Chlamydiales bacterium; assembly: GCA_046153495.1. GTDB lineage: Bacteria > Chlamydiota > Chlamydiia > Chlamydiales > JAAKFR01 > JBJXGG01. Next base: position 2,451 of record JBJXGG010000050.1, on the reverse strand, counting down.
AAAAAGCAGTGATCATGGTTAATAATGTATGAGGATTTTATACCAAGAGCCAAATATAGTACTCGCCTCTTAACCTATAAATTATTGTGCCAAATTTTCAATTAGAAACTCCCTTTAAACCCTGTGGAGATCAAGAAAACGCGATCGAGAAGTTGGTGGCGGGCGTTCAGGCGGGAAAAAAAGCGCAGGTTCTTTTGGGAATCACGGGTTCGGGCAAAACTTTTACGATGGCGAACATCGTACAAAATGTACAAAAACCCACGCTTATTTTGGCCCATAACAAAACATTGGCGGCCCAGCTTTATCACGAGTTTAAGGGGTTTTTCCCATACAATGCGGTTGAGTATTTCGTCTCTTATTATGACTACTATCAGCCAGAGGCCTACCTTCCTCGCACAGATACCTATATAGAGAAAGATCTTTCGATTAACGATGAAATCGACCAAATGCGTCTTTCCGCTACTCGCTCTTTACTTGAGAGAGAGGATGTTTTAATCGTCTCTTCTGTATCCTGCATTTATGGATTGGGGATGCCAGAGCACTATGCACAGATGATATTACACTTTCATGTGGGGATGCAGCGACGGCGTGACGAGATTCTGCTCCATCTCATCGAGATGCATTACAAAAGAAGCGACTATGATTTTTCACGGGCACAATTTAGAGTACGAGGCGATGTGTTGGAGATCTATCCTGCTTATGAGGAAGACATGGCTTATCGGATCGAGTTTTTTGATGATGAGGTAGAGAGGATCTCATTGATAGATCCTTTGACGGGTAAGGTGGAAAAAAGAGTGGAAAAGATGGCGCTCTATCCTGGTTCCCATCATGTCACACCCCAAGAAGTGCGAGCAAAGGGAATGCAGACGATTCGCGCCGAGTTGAAAGAACGGATGGCTTTTTTTGCGAAAGAGGAAAAGTATGTAGAAGAGCAACGGATTTCGCAACGCACAAGATATGATTTGGAAATGATCAAAGAGGTCGGCACCTGTAAGGGGATAGAAAATTACTCTCGTCACTTCTCAAATCGGAAAGAGGGAGAGCCTCCTTGCTGTTTACTCGACTACTTTCCCGATGATTATCTCCTCTTTATCGATGAATCGCACCAAACATTACCTCAACTGAGTGCTATGTATAATGGAGATCGTTCGCGCAAACAGACATTGGTCGATTTTGGTTTCCGTCTCCCTTCCGCCTATGACAACCGCCCTTTGCGATTTGAAGAGAGTTATCACCGTTTCCCTCAAGTGATTTTTGTTTCTGCTACGCCGGGGAAATGGGAGCTGCAGGAGGCCGATGGCGAGATTGTAGAACAAATCATACGTCCAACGGGGCTGTTGGATCCTTTGATCGAAGTACGCAAGGCGACAGGACAAGTGGACGATGTTTTAGAGGAGATCCGCACCCATGCAGAAAAGGGAGGTAGGATCCTTGTGACAACTCTGACAAAGAGGTTGAGTGAGGATCTTACGAAATATCTTCTTGACTTAAGCGTAAAAGCAAAATATCTGCACTCTGACATTGACACGTTAGAACGAGTACAGATTTTGCGAGATCTACGCACAGGAGTATTTGATGTGCTTGTTGGCATCAATCTTCTCAGAGAGGGATTAGATCTGCCAGAAGTCTCTCTGGTCGCTATTTTGGATGCGGATAAACAGGGTTTTTTGCGCAGTGAAACGGCACTCATACAGACTTGTGGCCGTGCTGCAAGAAACGCTGAAGGGCGCGTAATCATGTATGCCGATGAGCAGACTCCTGCTATTCGCAGATCGATTGAGATCACCGAAAAAAGACGAAAGCTCCAAGAGGCCCATAATCTAGAGCACGGGATCACGCCACGAACCATCCACCGAAAACTCGGTGTCGAAATGGGATTCACTCCACAAGAAGAGGAGCTCATAGCAACGCTACAAGAAAAACAACATACTTATCTCACACAAAAAGATTTGGAGAAGAAAATTCAGCAATACGACAAGTTGATGAAGCAGGCTGCCAAAGAGTTTCGATTTGAAGATGCTGCGCGCTACCGCGATCTGATGCATAAATACGAAAAGATGGAAATTCGATTAGGTTAACGCCGATACACTGACGTAAAATAACATTTCGTTGACCACTCTTGGCATATTATATTTTTCTATGCTATTGTTAACCCTTTTTATGAGTGAAGAGTTAAAACGAGTCTATCGGGAAGTGTATGACGTTGTTATTCCCGATTTGGAGTATTTTTTGCGACAGATCGACTGTCGCCATGGATGTCCCGTCAACACCGATGGACGAGGCTATATGCTAGCCTTGCACAACGGAGATCTTTTGCGCGGATATCAAATAGCACGCGGGCCCAATCCTTTTGCTTCGATTTGTGGGATTATTTGTGGGGCACCCTGTGAGATTGCTTGTCGACGAGATCGCGTCGATAAGACTCTCACCATTCGTGCACAAAAGCGCTAT
>JBJXGG010000045.1:0-10435 GCA_046153495.1 Chlamydiales bacterium | reverse complement strand
CCTTTGGGTTATGAGCCCAACGAGCTAACCACTGCTCCATCCCGCGATAAGCAACAAAATCTAACACGCAATCATCATTTCACGCAAGCTGTTTAAAGTCTCTTCTAACGCCCCTTGACTCTCCGCTACCATCTGTAATCCCCTCTCGCCTAAACGACGACGCCTCTCCTCATCGATCAAAAGCTCTTTTGTCACCTGCGCCAAGTCTTTATCTACTTGCACACCAGCGATATAACGCGTCATCAGGTCGAGAAGATCTGGCTGCCCCTTCATGTGAGGGCCATATAAAACGGGCACACCATAATAGGCTGGCTCTAAAATATTGTGCCCGCCTACACGCGCTGTTAAGCTCCCACCTACAAAAGCGAGTGTAGAGAGTTGGTAACATTGTTTCAAAAGTCCCATTCCATCAATCAGAAGTAACGATTTCTCTGCAAAATAGGGTTTTTTGCTGAAGCGATGAAAAGAGATCTCTTCTTTTTCCAAGAGACGAGCAACTACATCAAACCTCTCTGGATGGCGCGGCACTAAAAAAACTTTCAGCGAAGGAAATTGGCGCCAGATATTTTTGAGAGCGATAATCCACAACTTCTCCTCAGGATCATGTGTAGAGCCTAACGTGAGAATGGGTTGACTGTCTATCCGTAACTTCTCGCGTGTGAGTAAGAGCTCTCTGTCGATCGCTCCATCTAACTTCAGGTTGCCAGTCACACGCATCTTGCATTCGGCTACGCCTACTTTCCGAAAACGATTGGCATACAGATCTCCTTGCAAGCAGAAAAAGTCAATCGGATGGATTAAATTTTTTGCGAAAAGTGGGAATTGCAAAAATCGGTTCAGAGAGCGCTCTGAAAGTTTTCCATTCACTAAGATTAGCTTTGCTCCTACGCTTTTGGCAGCTGATTGAAAATTATACCAAAAATCGGTCTCCGTGATAATCACCATATCGGGACGGACTCGCTTCACAATGGGCCGGATGATATAGCTTAAGTCGAAAGGGAGATAGACGTGCCAGTCAGCCTCGGGGGCGCTCCTCTTTCCCTCTTGATGCCCCGTCTCGGTCGCTGTCGAGAGAATGATAAGATTCTCCTCATTTTTCAGCTGTTTGATCAGAGGAGCAATTGCTTTTGTCTCTCCCACCGATACGGCATGCACCCAAATAAGCCTCTTATTCCCCTTCTTGATCTCTGGAAACCCTTGTCCTAAACGGGGCAAAAAATTCGTCCGATACTTCCCCACTCTCAGCATCGCAAGCCCCATTTGCGGCAGGCTAGCCGCCGCATAAAGATGGAGAAGAAGATCATAAAAAAAGAAAAAGGGCTTCATTTGATGACTATGTTGAGCAACTTGTTAGGAACAAAGATGACCTTCACCACCTCTCCTGTCAAGTATTTTGCAACATTCTCGTTATTTTGCGCCTGCTCCAATACACTCTCTTGGGTCTCATCTTCCGGCAAATCAAAACGGGCGCGGACCTTCCCGTTTACCTGCACCACATAAGTAACCGTCTCTGTAATCAAAAAACGAGGATCTGCTTTGGGCCACGGGGCTCTAATCACGCTCCCTTTTTGTCCCAAATGCTGCCACAACTCTTCTGCCATGTGAGGGGCAAAAGGAGCGAGGATCTGGACAGCCAAAATCACTCCCTGCTTCGAGTAGACTGGAAGCTTTGTAAAGTTATTGACAAACTCCATCATCTTGGAAATCGCCGTGTTCAAAAGGAAATGCTCCAAATCATGGGTCACTCCTTCCACTAACTTATGTGCTAGAGGCAATCCCTCTTCACTCTCCCCTAGCTTCTCAGAAGTCGCGATCTCAAAAAAACGGTTCAAAAAACGGCGACAACCATTTACACTATCTGTATTCCAGATTTTCTCCTTATCAATAGGCCCCATAAACATACAATAGAGACGCAAAGCGTCAGCTCCAAACTCCTCTATCACCTCATCAGGAGAGACACCATTGAGTTTGGATTTCGACATCTTCTCAAACTGAGAACGGAGCTCTTCCTCCGTCTCCCAGTGATAAAATCTCCCATTCCTTTCCACCACTTCACTAGGAGGGACATACGTTCCTCCCTCTCTCTGAAAAGCACGCGCCACAATCATCCCTTGATTGCAAAGGCGCTGGAACGGCTCTTTCGTCGAGACGAGATCCAGATCAAAGAGAACTTTATGCCAGAACCGAGCATATAAGAGGTGAAGCACGGCATGCTCCGCTCCCCCGACGTATAGATCGATCGGCATCCACGCTCTCTCCTTTTCCAGCGCCCAAGCTTGCTCGTCGTTTGTAGGGTCGAGAAAGCGCAAATAGTACCAGCAGGAACCTGCCCACTGTGGCATCGTATTAGTCTCACGCAAAGCGGGGTGCCCTGTCTTAGGATCTTCTATCTCCACCCACTCCCGCACCTTCGCTAAAGGGCTCTCTCCAGAGGGGCACGGTTTATATTCGCTCACTTCAGGTGGTATCAAAGGCAATTCGTCCAGCTCCAAAGAACGGATACTCCCATCGGCAAAATGGAGAATCGGGAAGGGCTCTCCCCAATATCTTTGGCGAGAAAATAGCCAATCGCGGAGTTTATAGTTCACTGTTCTTTTGCCAAACCCCTTTTTTTCTAACCAATTGATGACACGCTCTTTTGCCTCATCACACCGAAGCCCGTTGAGGTTAAGGTCCCCTTTCTGACTGTTGATCATCGTCCCATCGCCAGAAAAACAGAGAGTCCCCTCCAATACCTCTCTCTTCATCTCCTCATCGTCTGGGAGATAAACGGGGATTTTGGGCAGACCAAAAACCTGTACAAATTCGTCATCCCGACTGTCGTGTGCCGGTACCGCCATGACAGCTCCCGTTCCATACCCCATCAATACATAATCAGCGATCCAAATCGGTATTTTTTCACCCGTAGCGGGATTTAGAGCAAATCCTCCCGTAAATACCCCCGTCTTCTCCTTAGCAAGCTCTGAGCGCTCTAAATCGCTTTTAGCAGCACTCTTTTTTTGATATGCTTTTATAGCCTCCTTATGCCCCTCCCGATTCACTTGATCGATGAAAGGGTGTTCGGGGGAGAGGACCAGATAGGTCACTCCAAAAATAGTATCATGTCGGGTAGTAAAAACAGAGATCCGCTCCGCGCTCCCCTCAATAGGGAATTCGACGACAGCTCCCTCGCTCTTCCCAATCCAATTCTTCTGGAGCTTTTTCAGCCCCTCTGGCCAATCCAACCCTTCCAAATCCTCCAAAAGGCGTTCCGCATAGGCAGTGATCTTGAGCACCCACTGCTTGAGAGGACGGCGTTCAATCGGATACCCTCCCTCTTTGGCCCGCCCATTCTCAATCTCCTCGTTGGCCAAAACCGTTCCCAAAATCGGACACCAGTTCACCATCATATCAGCTTGATAGGCAAGCCCTTTTTCCAGCAACCTGGTAAAAATCCACTGTGTCCATTTGTAATACTTCGGATCACTCGTCATGATCTCTCGATCCCAATCATAGGAGTAGCCAAGAGCGTTGAGCTGGCTTTTAAAATTTTTTATATTGATGTGAGTCGTGATCGCTGGATGAGTCCCGGTGCGGATCGCATATTGCTCCGCTGGAAGCCCAAAACTATCCCACCCCATTGGATGGAGGACAGAAAAACCGGCAGCTCTCTTATAGCGGGCTAAAATATCGGTCGCTGTGTAACCGATCAAATGACCTACATGGAGCCCCGCCCCCGAAGGGTAGGGAAACATATCTAAAATATAATACTTAGAGCCAGCAGGGAGCGCTTCAGCTTGAAACGTCTTATTCTCTAGCCAAAACTTCTGCCACTTGTTCTCAATAAAGAGGGGATCGTATTTCATTTGCGACAAGAGAGTAGCAAAAGAGCGCCTATTCAGACTAGTTTTTTTTGGGCACCGAGACGTTGCTACAAAACACAAAATTCAGATTATGCTTTTACCCACAGCCTCTCTACAGCCGCTTTATCATCTCTATCTTCCTTAAGCTTTAGCTGTCAAAGAATGGGTGGCCGGCAACCTTTAGCCCATCGATTAAAAAAGCTCGTACGAATAACATCGGTGTTTGCGGCCTCTTGCCATTATAAGGAATCAGCATTTGTTCATAAATTGCTTTACGAGCCGCTGGATCGGGTGTTGCTTGAATCAATTTTGTTGAAAGGGCTTTTGCCGCTGCTGCCAGAGAATCTGGAGGTAGACATTCAAATGCTGCGAGAAACTCTGCTTGATTATTTTTGAGAGCTTCTGCCTCAGAAGCTATTTCCATAACAATTAAAGCTACAGCATCTTGCTTCTCCCGTTTTTTGCCGGGGAGCCAGTTTCCTTTCTCAAGGGATAGAACCCTAGGACCGCCAGCAATAAGAGCATGCACAAATTGTCTTTTTGCTGCGTCATCTAAGAGATCTGCAAAATCGCGTACATCTTGCGCTTTATATCTCTCATCTCGATAGACCTCTCCCATTTGCTTTGGGTGGCTATTTAAGACACGCGCTATAGAACGGGGACGCCCGCGAACATCCACTATGCTCATAAAAGCTGACCAATCTCTTATCTCGCCAGCAAGTACGTCGACAACAGGCGGGCAAAGCTCACCAGCGATCGATCTGTAAAGAGCTTCTGCTCGTTCTCGGCCATCAGCAGGTAGTTGTGCTGTCAATGATCTTGCTGCACAATCAGCTACCCTCTGCAAGAAAGGAGTCATACGAGCTGGAAACTCGATGTCACTATACCGTCTTGCTACAGCTTCAGCCAGGTTTTGACACACAGGGTTTTGAACTTGTGCATGAGCAACCACCTCAGCAAAATTATAGTCCGCCATAAGGGCCGCGCACTCATCTGCACTAGAGATTACGAAGACAGAGTATAGCTCTCCCTGCGTCAAAAGATAATCTGCTCCGTGGAAAGCTTTGCGTAAAACAGGAGAGATTTCTGCAGCAGGAATCTCTTGTTTACGCAACCGTAATGCTCCAAGAATACTATCGTCTGGCAGCTCTCCCAAAGTGACTGCATACGCTCTTAGGGAATCTGGACTTGCTAATCGAATGACAGTCGCTTTCTCCTCTGCAGAGCAGGCAGCAAGAATGTGTGGAAGCTCCTCAGCCGACCTCGCCATCCCCTTTAGAGCAAGCGCCTTTTGGAGAGGTACTTCTCTTGTAGGCACCGCGCGTCCGCGCGCGACAAAGGCATCCAAAATCTTCTCTTCAGGGACAATACGGCTTGTATCTAAGTGAGCTACATAAGTCGCGAATCGTGCCTCTGCTGCCAAAATAGTCTCAACCTGAGCCTGGCTCGTATCGTGCGCTGTAAATATACCATTGAGCTCTTCACCTGTGACATCACCATCCGCTCTTTGCGCCAGCGCTAGCCTTAATCCTAATGGACGCGCCTCCACCCGAAGCTCTTCCACTCTTCCCAAGAGATATTGTGGGTCTGCCTCCCGCATCCCTGCATAAAGTTGCAAATCTGCTGGCGACAACCTAGCTACACCATGATCTGCTGTTACAACGGCGAGAATGATAGCTGCTCGCCGTTCTGGTGGCAATTCCCCTGCACTCAGATCTGCGTAGCGTTGCGCTAGAAGGGCTATATCTGGCTCCCTTGAGGCAGCATATACTCCAAGCTCCTCGGGCGACAATTGTGCGACCTCCCTACCCGCTCTTAACAAAGCGCTCACAAACTCTGTTTTTTGCTCTGGAGTCATTGCAGCAAATAACGCAGCTTCATCAACAGCAACTGCATCAACAGCCCTGCCATGAATAATTGCGGCCATCTGTTGAGGGAAACGAGCCAAATGCTGGACAGCAATACCCGCTGCAACCAACTCTGCCTGTTGTGCAGCAGAAAACTCAAAACCCTCTGTCGTCACAGCGTCGCCTAGTCCAGCTAAGAAGGCTGCCTTATTCCCTGGTAACAAGCTAGCAAAGTAATACGGCCACATATATTGCCTACATGGAAGATTATCACGCATGTATTGCGCCATCTGCCGAGGGAACGAAATGAGCATATCTGTAACATGACCTTCAGTAAGCTCGCCCAGACCCGTAACGAGTTTTACGAACGCTGCTTGAGTCATCGTGTCCCTAGGCATTACTCTACATATCGCTTTGGCAAAAGGAGATGGTAGATCCCCCTCTACAGCCTCTATCCATTCTGGATGAGTGGCAATTTCACGCAGCAATCCCAACATACGTTGATCTTCAATTCTTTCTACATCAGGTATCGTGGTTGCGATATGAGCGATAAGGAGTCGCCGTTTGGTCTCTTCGACATCTGCTAGACGCCCATAATCCCCAGTCAAAGCCGCTACTGCATCCCCTACCGTCACTACAACAGCATCGTGCTCCGTTGCTGCTTTTATGAGGGTACGAGATTGGCACTTTCTCACCCCTGCCCATGCTACAAGAGCGGCTGAAGCGATGCAAAGGCCTATCCCCGCTGCACACATCACCTGATTCTCAAAGGCTACTACATTCCCAAAGTAGAGGAGAGTTCCACCTCCCGCAGCAGCCATAAAGGCAATCACGACGAGAGCGACAGCCTGGCAATTTCTTGTGACAGCTCTCGCTCTTTCTCCATCCGCTTGGGTATGCATCCATGGAAGATCGGCATTTCGTATCACTGGCTGTGCAGCGTCTCCCATAAAAAAATTCTCCTAAATAAGTGTTTTACAATATTTTAACAGGATTATTATTAATAATCAATTAAGATATTGCGGAACTCTATTTTTTTAAATAAGCTCTAATACTTTGAACAACGAGGGTGATGAAAGCGATACCAGCAGCCACCTCTAGGAATACCCCCGTGCTAAAAGAAGCTGGCGTCTTAAGTTGACTTTTGAGAAGATAGGTGCCAAATGTTAAAAAAATCACTGCGATCGCAGCTAAAGCAGCGAGCTCGATCTTTTTATAGTGTTTTTCCACGAAGGGCTGAATACAGCAAGCATCCATGATAATATTCTCATAGAAATTATAATCAGATGCGATTATATTCGGTATCCTGTTAAATATGAAGAAGAAAACTAATATAGTCACTGGAAATATCCGAGTCCATCCTCGAGGCTTTGGGTTTCTCAAGGGAGAAAAAGAGATTTTTATCCCGAAAAAATGGATAGAGGATGCCGTTGATGGCGACGAAGTTGATGTAGAGATTGTCTCGACGAGCGAACGGGGGCCCGAAGGGAGAGTCAAAAAAATTGTAAAAAGAGGCCGCTCTCTTGTGGCAGGTACAATCGCTGTTCTCTATGGGAAGCGCAAGATGCCTTATGCCTTTGTTCCTCTACTGCATACAGATGAACTCATGCGAATTGACACAAAGAAGGGGGAAAAGCTCAAAGAGGGGGATCGGATTTTGATCCGAGTCACCGATTGGGGATCGAAAAGACGAGAGCCAAGTGGAGAGCCGGACGCTTTTTTGGGGCATATTTCGGATCCCTCTTGTGATGTCTCAGCTGCGATTGAAGAGTATGAATTAGAGAATGATTTCCCAAAACAAGTGATTGCTGAAGCAAAAGCTTTCGGTAAAGAGGTGCAAGGACTCGATGGACGGCGCGATCTGCGCGATCTGGAGTGCTTCACGATCGACCCTAAAACGGCCCGTGATTTCGATGATGCTCTCCATCTCATACAAAATGAAGAGGGGAACTATCATTTGGGCGTCCATATTGCCGATGTCAGTCACTATGTGAAGCCGGGCACTGCCCTAGATGCAGAGGCGCGTAAACGCTGTAACTCAACCTATCTTCCTGGAACAGTTGTTCCTATGTTACCCCATGAGCTCTCTAGCCATCTTTGTAGCTTGATGCCCAAAGTCGACCGTTTCACTCTATCGGTACTCATAACGATGGATAAGGAGGCAAATTTACTCGACTATGAGATTGTGCGCAGCTGCATTCACAGCAAGAAGCGTTTCTCCTATGAAGAGGCAAAAGAGGTACTAGACGGTAAAAAGAGATGCGTCCACAAAAAGAGCCTCGACTTGATGGTACAATTGTGTCATGCGCTGAAAAAAAAGCGCGCAGAACGGGGTAGCATCGAATTTGCGCTGCCTGACATTGTAATTCCCTTAGATAAAAAGGGGATGCCGACGGGCGTGGAAATCGTAGAGTATGATATCACTCATCAGCTCGTTGAAGAGTTTATGCTAAAAGCGAATGAGATTGTCGCAACGCATTTGAGTAAATTGGGGAAACCTCTCACCTATCGCGTCCATGGTGAGCCTTTCGAAGAAAATTTGCGTGAATTTGCGGCCACAGCAACCGCATTGGGCTTCCCTTTATCCGCTGCTCCGACAGCTGAGGAGCTGCAAGAATTTTTCGACCATGTCCGCGAAACAGCTTTAGGAAAGCTTTTTGCCACGAGTTTTATCCGTTGTATGAAGCTCGCCGAATACTCTACGGAAAACATCGGCCACTACGGATTGGGTCTAGAACACTATACACATTTCACAAGCCCTATTCGCCGCTATGTCGACCTAATAGTACATCGCCTCCTTATGGAAGAGGTGGTTGATGAAGATTTGGAGGAGATTGCACAGCTTTGCTCAGAAAAAGAGCGCCACTCAGCTAAAGCTGAAAATCGAGTGCTCTTTCTGAAAAAACTCCGCCTTTTACAAAAAAGAGCTGAAACAGAAAAGACATTCTCCGCCATTATCACAAAAGTCAAACCTTTTGGCTTCACTTTCGAAGTAACTGATTTTCTTTTAGAAGGATTTCTTCCTATATCGAACTTTAAAGAGTTCTTCCACTACGACGAAGAGAGTGCCTCTTTCAAAACAAAAGATGTGCAATTTCGAGCTGGAAATAAAATAGAGATTTTCCCAACTGAAATAGACTTAATTACATCAGAAGTCCTCTGGGAGCTAAATTAACCATTCGCTTTTCCTGTGAATGGTTCTCTAGCTGTTAAAGCATTGTTTTGTTAAAATGGACTCATTATGAAAATATTTAAAAAATCATTTATCACTGGCCTTGTGATCTTGTTGCCGATCGCCGTTACTGTGGCTATCGTTAGTTTCTTTATCAATTTTATCACAAAACCATTTGTGGGCAGTATTGAACACTTCTTTATTGGAACAGAGTTTTACGCGAAGTATGCTGGACTCATCCATTTTACATTACAGATTCTTTTTCTCGTTGCCCTCTTTCTTTTTACCGTGCTGCTCGGCTTCCTTGCCAGAGCAGTCTTTTTCCGTTGGATCATCTCCGTTTATGATTACTTGCTACACCGGATTCCTATCATTAAAACTGTTTATAAGGCTACTCAGCAAGTCATCCGCACAATCTTTGGCTCTTCCTCCCGCTCTTTTAAACAGGTAGTAATGGTCCCCTTCCCCACTCACGGAGCCTACTGCATAGGGCTCATCAGCAGCCCGGCCCCCGCCTACTGCTCCGAAGCAATTGAGTCAAATCTCATCTCTGTCTTCGTCCCTACGACACCAAACCCGACTTCAGGATATCTCATCATGTATCGAGAGGAAGAGGTGATCAATATCGACATGAAGGTAGAGGAGGCATTCAAATATATTATATCTTGCGGAGTCATCACTTCGAATGAACCTTTAGACGATTTGCTTGCTAATTAATAGGCTATTTTTCTATCATCTCCCATTCTTACAGGAGATTAGATCATGACACGAATTGGTAAGAAGGCACAGAGGCGTGCTGTTTCCCCTAGAAAGCATAAGAATCCTCAAGCGAAGAGCGGTCCTTTGAAAGACAATCTTCCCAAAGGATATAAGCCCCATGCAAATGCAGTAAAAGAAGATTTGAATATTTTTATTCCCAAGGTTAAGTAATGTCTCGTCATAAAAGTTTTGGAAAGGCCACTAAAGGCGGCAAAAAGCGCAACGTATTGAAGCGGTTTGAACGCATCGAGGTCCTAAAAAAGTTAGGTCGTTGGTCCAGGGAGAAGGACATTAAAGTGACTGGACTCCCTAAGACCCCTAATATCTCCTCATGATAAAAATATTGGTTTTTGACCAACAAAATGATCTCTCTATCGACATAGAATCTGCTAAGCAGGTGATCCGAAGAGTGCTCGAGCTGGAAAAAAGCCAAGCGAATGAGGTCTCACTCTATTTCGTGAGCACAAAAGAGATTTGCCGTTTGCATGAGGAATTTTTTCACGACCCCTCTCCCACTGACTGCATCTCGTTTCCCATAGATCGCAACCGGAAGCTGGGTTACCAGTTTCTCGGTGAGATTTTTGTCTGTCCAAAGACCGCTCTCGATTTCGTGCAAACATACGAAGATATTAATGAGAACCCTTATGTTGAGACAACTCTCTACGTTGTCCATAGCGTACTCCACCTCCTCGGTTTTGATGACATCGAAGAGGTGGATCGTAAGAAAATGCGAGCAAAAGAGGGGGTGATCATGCAGCATCTCTTGAAGGCCAACATATTGTTAAAAGCTGTTGTTTCACAGCTCTGATCTTGCT
>JBJXGG010000166.1:0-3506 GCA_046153495.1 Chlamydiales bacterium | reverse complement strand
AATTACATGGTATTGCTATCGATGTGAATCCTCTGATCGACGCTCTTCCTATTCTGGCCGTGCTCGGCTGTTTTGCTAAGGGAGAGACTTTTTTATACAACGCCGGTATTGCTCGGGCTAAAGAGTCGGATCGCTTAGCTGCAATTACAAAAGAACTGCGCAAAATGGGCGCAACCATCATTGAAGAAGAAGAAAGCTTGTTGATTAAATCTACACCTCTTTTTGGAGCCGCATTAGAGGGGCATAACGACCATCGGATTGCGATGGCTCTAGTAGTTGCAGCTAGAAGAGCGTTTGGAAAAAGCACGATTGCTGGCATCGAGTGTATACAAAAAAGTTATCCAAATTTCACCAATGAGTTGGCATGTATAATAACCTGAATTTTGGGTTGTCTTCCTTGAATTCAGAGGAGTTAGCGCAGCAGACCTCGGCATTCTCTGCCGAAGGGAATGACCAAAGATCCTTTGCTAGTCAAAAAAACACAACAGATGCAAGCAAACTCACTGAAGATGAGGTAGTAAAACAGAAAGAGCAATTTAATATCATTTTGTTTGGGTTTCCCAACTGTGGCAAGACCTACTTTGGCATGCGATTGGCCCAAGATTTGGGCCTCTCCTTTATCGATACAGATCAATTATTGGAAAAAAATCATTCTAAGAGTGTTGCAGAGATTTATCGCGATTTAGGCGAAGAGAAATTTCGCGAAGCAGAACTGGGAGTGCTACTCTCCATTGCCGGTACTCTGCACACTGTCATTTCCTTAGGAGGAGGGACTATCACACACCCCTTGGCATTAGATCTCCTGAAAAATATGGGAAAGCTGATCTACTTAGAAGCAGACAAGAAGGTTTTACAAAACCGCCTTCCCCCTACTCCTTTTTTTGCTCCAAAAGATTTTGACTCTTTTCACACAGAACGTTGCGCACTATACGAGGCGGTTCCAGCATTTCGTCTCTCTTTGCGAGGTACAAAAGAGGAGGATATTCTATTCCAACTCAGAGGGCTTATGTATGGCTAGCAATAGTTTTGGGCAACTTTTTCGTATCACCACCTGGGGAGAGTCTCATGGTCGAGCAATTGGAGTCGTCATCGATGGCTGCCCCGCCGGTCTCGAGATTTCAGAAGAGGAAATTTGGGAAGAGCTCAAAAGACGTCGACCAGGGCGAAACGATTGGACTACCTCAAGAAATGAGGAAGATCGGCCAGAGATTTATTCCGGAGTCTTTGAAGGAAAGACAACAGGAGCGCCCATCTCAATCATTATCCCTAACAAAGATGCTGACTCAAGCCAATATCTTCCGATTAAAGATCTCTATCGCCCCGGCCATGCCAATTTTACTTACCTCGCAAAATATGGGATTTTTGATTATAGAGGGGGGGGAAGAGCTTCAGCGCGTGAAACGGCAGCACGAGTAGCCGCCGGGGCCGTCGCTAAAAAGTTGTTAGCCTTTTTTGATATGGAAGTCCTTGCCTATACTTGTGAGGTAGGAGGCATCGCGGCTACTCCTCCAGAAGAGTGGGAAGAGTTGAAAAAAACAAGTCGAGCAAGTCCCCTTTTCTGCCCCGATACCGTCGCAGAGAAAAAGATTGCAGAAAAAATCGCTCTTATCAAAGAAGAGGGCGACTCTCTGGGCGGGATCATCGAAATGAGAACAACCAAACTACCTGTTGGCTTAGGTGATCCTATCTATGAAAAGTTAGAAGCAAAATTGGCCAAGGCAATGCTCTCTTTGCCCGCGTCAAAAGGCGTTGAGTTCGGCGTCGGATTTGCCGCCTCTCGTCACAAAGGGTCTGAAATGAACGATCTTTTTGTCTTGCACGAAAAGGTTACGATGAGCAGTAATCACTCTGGCGGCACTTTGGGGGGAATCAGTACAGGCCTTCCTCTTATCTGCCGCGTTGCTTTCAAACCCACTTCGAGCATAAAAAAACCCCAACAAACAGTGAGTCTCAACAAAGAGCTTAAGGAGTTTCGTCTTCCTGAGGGATCGCGACATGATCCTGTGGCGGCTTTGCGTGCTGCACCGATTGTTGAGGCGATGGGCGCTCTCGTATTAGCAGATACTCTTTTACTACAAAGAAGTAGTCGTCTCATACCCGACACGCAGGAAGAGGCGTAGTTCTATACCCATTCCACCTCAAGATTTGAGACTTTGGCTCAGCCGAAATCTCAAATCTTGAGGTGGAATGGGTATAGATTTACAACCTACCCGACAAACAAGCTTCGGCATTCTCCATAATTTTATCAATAACGCTTTGAACAACAATGGGTTCTTCTTGATTGAGTTCATACACGCCCCCTAAAATGAGTCTGTCACTCCAAGGGTATATGAAAACAAAAAATAGATTAGTATCATCAGAGCAACAATCAATGCTATGGGAATATAAATAATCTATGTCATCTTGAGGGTTAAAGTAAATAAGCTGTCCTCTCACTGGTATAAATTCGTGATCGTTGAAAAGCTTGATCGATCCCATGCTTGTACAGTTGATAATTATGGGTTCTTCAAGGCCAATAACATCTTCAAAGGATTCAAAATGACATTGTTTTAGCACTGCTCCATTTTTCTTCACTTTATCATACAAATCGTTCATGAATAATTTTCCATCAATTCCAATTTTGTAAGTTCTTATACCGCTTTTAATAACTCCATTATCAAAATGAGCAATAATTTTTTCCCCTTGTTTTACTTTGTCTGACTCCTGCGAAGCTTGTGTCTTAAACCTATATGAAGGAATGATTCGAACTCCAACAAACTCTGGAGAATCGCCTACACTTTTTAAAAAACGGATTTCTGCATTTTTTTCCATTCGTAAATGACACTGTTTTTTTTCTTCAGGAAGGTCTTTGGGAAAGGAGAGAGAGCTCCAAATGCCTACTGCAACATTTGATGTAAGATTAGGAGACCATTCATCGGCATAAATATGGACTTCATAACCTTTTGCCAGAAGATCATAAGCAGTAGCTAAACCTACAACACCTGCACCCAAAATTGCTACTGTTTTAGGAGTGATTTTATAATTCTCAAGAATATCTATGACTTCTAGAACCCCCCCGAAGGATAACGTAAGTCCTGCCCCCCCATACCCATAGTTGTGGATAAGCAACTTATTACCAACACATTCTGCTTCTATACGTACCCCTGTTCTTCTAAAAGGTCGAATACCCACATTGGTTCCTATAATATTTTCTTTGGATATCACTGGTGTCTTAAGAGAGACATGCTCAGCACTAAAAACAGAAGTAACAAAAAGACAGGATAGGATAATTTTGTGAAGCATAATAATCACTTTGGCTATGATAGTTTAATAACATTATTTTTGAATATCGGACTCAATCTTGCTTAAAGTTTGTTGCTTGATCATCAATGATCTTTGGGGTAGGAGGAGATGAAATTATTGGAACTCGATTGTAAAGTTTCTATTCTCACCTAAAAATTTTTCCCCTATAATACCTCACTTAGATTTAGTAACCTGAGTTTTGGGTTGTTCTTCCTCGTAATCAG
>JBJXGG010000165.1:0-16015 GCA_046153495.1 Chlamydiales bacterium | reverse complement strand
AGTTCTCTAGTCGCGCAGAAAGTCGATCAATTGGCTATAGAGGGTATCTAAAAAATTAACTATTTGTTATCGAATGGATTTTAAAAATTTTTATATACTCTATACTTCCTCTTCCTGAGGCTCTACTTTTGGAGGAGGGAAGAATAGATTTCTGCATATGGAAAATCCCATTGTGACGGTCATATACGTCCAAGAGGCTAAAAAGAATGCGATCGGAAAATAATCCAAAACACCATAGAGGAACAGGACCCCAAATACGCCGATGGCAAAGACTAAATAGAAAGAGGGAACGCGAAAATGTAATGCCGCTACGCTTGGGAATTTCCACCTACTGACCATCAAATATCCACTCAGTATTAACACACAGATCATAATAATGGCCCGCGTCTGCGCGGAAAGCACGATAAGATTTTCCAAAAAGGGAGAGACCATAATAAGGGCTGCAGAAACAATGAGCGCCGCCCCTGTAGGAATAGGTAGCCCCGTAAAATAACGCCGTTTTTGTACAATTGCCTCTTGCAATGTCGCTTCGCGACTGCGCACATTGTACCGCACGAGACGCAAAATACCGCAAAGCGTATAAATCATAGCCGCAATCGTAAACAATAGGGCGAGAAAGGGGGAAAGCTCACTATTCGGGACACTGCTTAACACCACTAAAGGAGAGGCGACGCCGAACGTAACCGCATCTGATAAAGAATCAAATTGCCCACCAAATTCACTCTCTCCCTTGACAAGACGGGCCACAGCTCCGTCGGCTAGATCTGCGACTCCGGCTATTAAAAGGAGTATTGTGGAGGATTGGAGAAGTGCAAAAAGATCCTGAGCTGGATCGGCTAAAAATAGCTTAAAGATCACAAAAAGCCCACAACAGAGCCCGAATGCTGTAATAGAATTGGGTAGTAGGTAAAATTTTCTCAAATAATTCCTTTGTTATGAAGTCCTACGACCATAGTATATATTGTAATGTTATAAAAATCAAACTCGAGAAATATTAACCTGATTTATTGAGTTCTTTGATTTCTAAGTTTAAACTCCTCTCCCCCATGGCATTTTGATGAAAAAGAGATGTCTAAAAAGAGTCATTTGACGACCACGAGGAGTTGCGAAACAAGTCTATAAAAAGGGTGTCTAGGTAAAATTCGGGATTTTTCCGCCACTTTTTGCAAATTCGTTAGGACAATACTTCCATCGCTAAGCGACACTTCTTCAATGGTAAATTTAGCATTCCCTTTCTCTAACTTTTTTTCGCGTATTTTCGTTGAACAATAACCATACAGATACTATATATAGTGTTTCAGATGAAGAAGAGGCACAACTTGTGGTATTTACTCCTATTTCATCTGCTGACTTTTTTGCAAGCGATTTTTCCAAAAAAACAAAAAACATGTGAGAGAAAATAATTATGAACGACGATGCTTCGGTGCTTGTTTTACCGGAAGAAAGAACGGAAAAACAGAAATTAATAACACAAGGGTACACAGTAGCAAAAAGGGATGGTCGTCTTGTCCCTTTCCGAAGCGAGCGTATCCAAAATGCATTGGAGTCTGCCTTTCGTGACACTAAGAGAATCGATCCCTCAGAGCCGCTACACGAACAATTTATGTATATCGTTAAGAGGGTGACGGACCTTATTGTTGAGGAGGCTGTGGAGACCTTTTCAAATTCAGGAATTTTGACCGTTGAAGGCATTCAAGATATCGCCGAGAAAAAACTGATCGAAGTGGGCTGCATGGATGTGGCGCGCGATTACATCATATACAGAGAAAAGCATAAATCGCTCCGCAAAGATTCCCCCCGTTTTATCAAAATCCTGCGCCGTGACGGAAAGACTTTTGTCCGTTTCAATCCGATGAAAATTGCCTCTGCCATTGAGCGCGGTTTTCGCGACACTTTGGAAACGCGTGGTCCTACACCACAAGAGACAATTAATGCTGTTAATCTTATCACCGACAAAGTTGTCGAATTTGTAGTCAATACCTCCAAAAAGGGGGGCATTGTCGGGATCGAAATGATCCAAGACAAAATTGAAGAGCAATTAATGGAGGAGGGCTTCTATGCCGTCGCAAAAGACTTCATACTCTTTCGTGCTCATAAAGCAGAAGAGAGAGAACGAGAAGATGAATTAGACAGCATCGAACTAGATGAGGATGAACAGGAACACTATTTTACTGTCATTGCGCAAGATGGCTCTCAATACAAGTTGAGTAAGCAGCTTCTCCATAAAAAATTTGCCTATGCCTGCCGTGGTTATGAGAAACTTGTCTCCGTGGAGGCACTCGTGGATCAATCGATTGCCAATTTCTACGATGGTATCAAAGACAAAGAAGTGGATCTCGCGAATATTATGGCGGCAAAAGGAAAAGTAGAGATGGAGCCTGCATATACATATGTAGCTGCCAATCTTTTGCTTGATGTGATCTATCGCGAAACCATGGGTGTGCAAGCATCACACTCTCGCTTACGTGCACAACACAAAAAGTATTTCAAAGAGTATTTCAAAATGGGTGTCTCCCATGGACGACTTGATCCCTCTCTTTTGAGCTACGATCTGGATAAACTGGCCAATGCGATCGATCTAAATCGTGATTTGACATTTACGTACTTAGGATTACAGAATCTCTACGACCGCTATTTCATCCACCACGAAGAACGCCGTTTGGAGACTCCGCAGATTTTCTGGATGCGTGTGGCAATGGGTTTAGCCCTGAAAGAGGATAAACAGAAAGAGAAGAGAGCCATCGAATTTTACAATGTGTTCTCTCAATTTCTTTATCTCGCCGGCACACCTACCCTTTTCAACTCGGGTACCACTCATAGCCAGTTAAGTTCTTGTTATCTCTCTACTGTGATGGATGATCTGCATCATATATACAAGGTGATTGCAGATGATGCCCAGCTCTCGAAATGGGCTGGCGGTTTGGGGAATGATTGGACAAATGTGCGCGCTACCGGAGCCTTGATCAAGGGGACAAATGGAAGAAGTCAAGGAGTAATTCCCTTCTTAAAAGTTGCGAATGATACAGCAGTAGCTGTGAATCAAGGAGGGAAAAGAAAAGGGGCAATGTGTGCTTATCTTGAGACTTGGCATCTCGATATTGAAGATTTTCTCGAGCTCCGTAAAAACACGGGTGATGAGAGGCGACGCACCCACGACATGAACACAGCTAATTGGATCCCCGATCTTTTTATCAAACGAGTCATACAAAATGGTTCTTGGACACTGTTTAGTCCAAATGATGTCCCTGATCTCCACGATCTTTATGGAAAAGCCTTCGAAAAAAGATATGCCGAATATGAAAAAATGGCCGAAGAGGGAAATATTCGCCTCTACAAGAGAGTCGACGCTGTCAGTTTATGGCGCAAGATGCTAGGAATGCTCTACGAAACAGGACACGCTTGGCTCACGTTCAAAGATCCATCCAATATCCGTTCCCCTCAAGATCACGTTGGCGTTGTGCATAGCTCAAACCTCTGTACCGAAATTCTACTGAATACCTCTGTGGATGAGACGGCGGTTTGTAACCTCGGCTCTGTCAACTTAGCTGCTCACGTGACAGAAAATGGTATCGATCAGGAGAAGCTGGCTACTACTGTGCGCACTGCTATCCGCATGTTAGATAACGTGATCGATATCAACTTCTACCCTACAAAAGAGGCTAAGCACGCCAACTTACGACACCGCCCGATCGGGTTGGGTTTGATGGGTTTCCAGGATGCCCTCTACATACAAAATATTAGCTATGCTAGCCACGAGGCTGTCGAGTTTGCCGATAAAAGCATGGAGCTAATCTCCTACCACGCTATCCTTGCCTCTAGTGAATTAGCCAAGGAGAGAGGAGCCTATTCTTCCTATAAAGGATCTAAATGGGACCGCGGCATGCTCCCTATCGATACGAACGGATTGTTAATCAAAGAGAGAGGGCCTCTATTTGTGGAGCTCGACACCACAGTGCACCTCGACTGGACGCCTGTGCGAGAATCTATCAAAAAATATGGAATGCGCAATAGCAACACGATGGCGATCGCCCCCACTGCTACAATCGCCAATATTTCTGGGATCACACAATCGATTGAACCGATGTATAAACATCTCTTTGTGAAGTCCAACCTCTCTGGCGAATTCACAGTGCTCAATACATTCTTAGTCACAAAGTTGAAAGAACTCAAGTTGTGGGACCACGAGATGTTGGATGACCTCAAATATTTCGACGGCTCTATTGCGGAAATCGAGAGAATCCCTGACGCAGTGAAACAGCTCTTCCTCAATGCTTTTGAAATAGAGGCCGACTGGATTATCGAGTGCGCAGCAAGACGACAAAAATGGATCGACATGGGTCAATCCCTCAACCTCTATCTTGCTGAACCTAGTGGGAAAAAACTCAATGATATGTATTTGCTTGCTTGGAAAAAAGGACTCAAGACGACATACTACTTGCGTGCTCTTGGAGCCACACACATTGAAAAGTCGACGACAGATATCAATAAACGTGGACTGCAACCACGTTGGATGAAGAGCAAGTCGGCTTCTAGCCGCATTCAAGTACAAAGAGAAACAAGCTGCTCTTTAGAAGAGGGTTGTGAGAGCTGTCAATAGTTAACGGGAGAATCTATGCTAAAGTTTGAGGATGAAGTGGCAATCGAGCCACAGCAGATGGGTGGAAGGGTCAATGTAAAAGATAAACGGTTGATCAACTGCAATGCTGTCGATGTCAACCAGCTTATGCCGCTGAAGTATACATGGGCTTGGGAACACTATCTCAACGGGTGCGCAAATAACTGGCTACCCACTGAGGTTCCTATGACAAAAGATATTGAATTGTGGAAATCTAATAAGCTATCCGTAGAAGAGCGCCATGTGATCATGCGCAACTTGGGTTTTTTTGCTACTGCAGAGAGTTTGGTGGGCAATAACATCGTTCTTGCGATCTTCCGGCATATCACCAATCCCGAAGCGCGTCAATATCTCTTAAGACAAGCTTTTGAAGAGGCGGTCCATACACATACCTTCCTCTACATCTGTGAATCACTCGGCCTCAATGAGGGTGAGCTCTTTAATATGTATAACGAGATTCCCTGCATCCACGAAAAAGATGTTTTCCAAATGAGGCTCACCTCCGATGTGCTGAAAGAAAACTTCACTACCTCCACTTTTGAGGGAGCGCAGAAATTCTTGGAAAACCTGATAGGTTACTATCTCATCATGGAGGGGATCTTCTTCTATAGCGGCTTTGTCATGATTCTCTCTTTCAATCGACAGAACAAAATGTCGGGAATAGGAGAGCAGTACCAATATATTTTGCGCGATGAAACTATCCACCTCAACTTCGGTATAGATCTCATCAATGGCATTAAAGAGGAGAATCCTGAATTATGGACAAGGGAGTTCCAAAAGCATGTCCAGGAATTGATTCGAAGAGCTGTGGAATTAGAGATCCGCTATGCAGAAGATTGTCTCCCCCGCGGTATCCTTGGTCTGCGCTCTGAGATGTTCCGTGACTATGTGCAACATATTGCCGACAGACGGATGGAAAGAATTGGACTCAAGTCCGTGTATGGATCAAAAAATCCGTTCCCCTGGATGAGCGAGACAATAGATCTTTTCAAGGAAAAAAATTTCTTTGAGACACGCGTGACAGAATACCAAACAGCAGGTAATCTTGTCTGGTCATGAAGAATGCCGTAACAACAAAGAACTTTTGTGTGACAAAGTCGCTCTACATCGATGAGCTACAGTGTCACCTGACCGAGCTTCGACACGAACCGACAGGTGCGGAAATTCTTCATTTGGGCAACGATGATGAAGAAAACGTCTTCAATCTCTCGTTTAGAACCTACCCTTCCACCTCCAATGGAGTTGCCCATATACTAGAACATACAGTGCTGTGTGGCTCTGATAAATATCCTGTTCGGGACCCTTTCTTTGAAATGACAAGGCGTAGCCTCAATACGTACATGAATGCGTTGACGGGACCGGATTTCACCTGTTATCCAGCCTCCTCTCAAGTGCGTACCGATTTTTATAATCTACTTTCCGTTTATGTCGATTCTGTCTTTCATCCTCTTTTGACCCGACTTGCCTTTTTACAGGAGGGTCATCGACTAGAGTTCTCAAAAAAAGAAGATGTGCACTCTCTTCTCACATATCAAGGAATTGTCTACAATGAGATGAAAGGGGCAATGGCAACGGGAGAGGCTCGCCTCAACGAATTTCTTATGCAGGCACTCTTTCCCGATTTGACATACGGCATCAATTCGGGAGGCGATCCCAAAGAGATCCCCCATCTCACTTATGAAGAGCTCAAAGCCTTCCATAAAAAATTCTACCACCCCAGCCGCTGTCTCTACTATTTTTACGGCAATATTCCGCTTGAACAACATCTCATTTTCTTAGAGGAGCATGTATTCACAGGCGTGGATAAAGTACCAACACTCCCTTTGCTGCAGAAACAGAAAAGATTTTCGGAAAAAGTGTACGAAACACACACCTATCCGATTACAGAAGAGGAGAATGGAGAAGAAAAGACCTTAGTAGGGATGGGCTGGCTCGGATGTAGCGCTCTAGAACAAGAAGAGGTTTTAGGACTCAGTGTGCTTGATGTTGTTTTGATGGGGACCGATGCTTCTCCACTAAAAATGGCACTTCTAAAATCCAATCTGTGTAAACAGACCGATATGATAATGGATAGCGAGATGAGCGAGATTCCTCTCCTCATCTATTGTAAGGGGTGTAGAAAAGAGAGTGGAAAAGCGCTTGAGGATCTCGTTCGTCGTACGTTGCGAGACATTGTCAAGAAAGGGTTCGATCCCAATATTGTAGAAGGTGCTGTTCATCAACTTGAAATGTCGCGCACTGAGATCGTTCAAAACCACTCTCCATACGGTCTGCTTCTTTTTTACCGCTCCGGTCTTCTGAAGCAACAAGGGGGCAATCCGGAAGATGGATTGCGTATCCACACGCTTTTCCATCACCTTCGCGAGAGGGTAAAAGATCCAAAATATCTCACAGAATTGATAGAGAAGTATTTTCTACAGAATAGCCACTTTGTTCATATCACTCTAGAACCTGACCACAAACTAAGCAGGCGGGAAGCGCATGACGAAAAGAAGAGACTTTCTGCTATCCAAAAAGGGCTCTCTGACAAAGAGGCTCGAGAAATTGTGCGTGAGTCGATAGAGTTGGTGCATAGTCAGGAAAATAAACCGAATAGTGATGTTCTTCCGAAAGTCACCCTAAAGGATGTCTTTAGAAAGGAGAAAGAGTATGTATTGGAAAAGGCATCGGGGTTTTTTACCACCTACCACCACAACTGTTTCACTAACGGTCTTGTCTACGTTGATCTTGTGTATGATTTGCCTGAATTCTCAGAAGAAGACCTCTCCTATGTACGTCTCTTCACCTTTTTACTCCCCCAGATGGGTTGTGGAGGGAAAAATTATAAAGATCATCTAGACTATATTTTGCAACACACAGGAGGTCTGGGAGTGGTGTTAGATCTCAACTTTCAGGCTGACAATCCTGCTATAGTACGTCCTTCTCTCTCTATTCGGGGGAAAGCTCTTGATCATAAAAAAGAGAAGCTTTTTCCCTTGATGCGCGATATGGTCCTCTCCGTAGATTTCTCGGATAAAGAACGGCTGAGAGAGATTCTCATGCAACATTTCCACAGCCTAGAAGCAAGCATCAATCAGAGTGCGTTGCGCTATGCCATCAATCTCGCCTCTTCAGGGCTAGGTGTCCCCTCTAAAATCCTAAACAGTTGGTATGGCCTCGACTATTTCTCGGTCATAAAACACATTTCTGCCTCTCTTGATACCCAAATCAATAGTTTGATCGAAAAAATGCAAAAGTTGCAGAAGACTCTTTTGGGATTGGAGCACCCTGACCTCGTATTGAGCTGTGATAGCAAATGTATGCAGACTCTGCAACGGGAGCGTTTCTATGGGCTAGAAGAGGTCCCCACACGCCCCTACAAACAGTGGGAGGGGAAATATGGAGTGACAAAAGTCTCCTCACAAGGAAGAGTGATTGCTTCCCCTGTCGCCTTTACAACACAACTATTCCCATCCATCCCTTATTCCCATCCAGACAGCGCCTCTTTAGGGATAGCAGCAGAAATCATGATGAACCAAACTCTGCACTTGCGGATTCGAGAGCAGGGAGGAGCGTATGGGTCGGGTGCTGTACATGGACTTTTAGCAGGCAATTTCTACCTCTATTCCTACCGTGACCCGAGCCTAGCCTCAACACTCGATGCCTTTTACGAAGCGATCGAAAAAATCTCGACAGGAGAATTCGGTGAAAAAGAGATCGAAGAGGCAAAACTTGGTATTTTTCAAGAACTCGATAGCCCCGTTTCCCCAGGAGCACGCGCTGAGGTCGCATACTTTCGATTACGGGGAGGACGTGATCCAGAGAAAAGACAGAGATATAGGGACAGTCTTATCAACGCTACAAAGAGAGAGATACAACAAGCCGTACAGTCTCATTTACTTACAGGCCTTCAGCAACAAGTCACCGTCTCCTTTGCAGGAAAAGAATTCTTCGACCAAGAGAATGATAAATTGAGAGAAGGTAAGCTGCCGTTGTTTCCCATTTGACTACTTATCGATGAAATTATAAATTATACCAAGAGCAAAAAATAAAGATACAAAGTCATGGTAGGTAGGATGGCGTCTTAGATGTCGTGAATGTGTATCGTTATTTTTCGCGAATGGTATTAGGCTCACATGAATACAAAATCTATCGAATATTTTGACGAAAAAGAGAGCGAAATCATGCAAGATTGGTTTTCTTTCCTTCGATTTCAGAGTATTATTGCGGATCCCTCTTACTATCCTGAAGTAATTAGATGTGCAGATTGGCTTGCTAAGTATATTTCTCTCATGGGGCTTAGCATACAGAGATGGGAGACAGATGGAGCTCCGGTTCTTTTTGCAAGCGATATGCGAGCCGGCCCGGATAAAAAGACTGTTCTTATCTATGCACACTATGATGTCCAACCTGTTGATCCATTGCAGGAGTGGATTTCTCCCCCTTTTGAACCTACAGTACGAGATGGGAATGTCTATGCACGGGGCGCTGTTGATGATAAAGGGCAATGTTTTTATACACTCACTGCACTCAAAGCCTTTTTAGAACATCATGGAAAATTCCCCATTAATCTCAAATTTCTGATTGAAGGTGAAGAGGAAATAGGTAGCGTGAATCTTTTTCCTCTTTTAGAGAAAAAGCGCAACGAATTGCGCGCTGACCATATTATAGTGGTCGACAGTGGGATCGATGATGCCGAGACCCCGATGATCACTTTAGGCGCGCGCGGGATTGTCACGATGACCGTCACCTTAAAAGAGGCACAATTTGATCTCCATTCCGGCATGGCAGGAGGCATTTCCTATAACCCTAATCGTGCTATGGCGGAACTTCTGTCCAAGCTCCATGATAATGAAAACACCGTGGCCATTCCCGGCTTTTATGATGAAGTAACCCAAATCACACCTCGAGAAAAAGAGAGTTTAAGTTTCGATTTTGATCAAGAGGCCTTTATCAGAAAGTTTGGATTCAAACCTACAGGAATGGAAGAAGGGCTCTCCGCTCGAGAGATGAGCTGGCTTCGGCCAACCCTAGAGATCAATGGGATATCTGGTGGCTACGCAGGTGAAGGATTCAAAACTGTGATCCCCTCCAAGACAACGGTGAAACTATCTTGCCGCCTTGTTCCTAGACAAGATCCCAATCGAATGATTTCACTTGTTTGTGAGTTTCTCCGCGACAATGCGCATCCTCGTATGCAATTAGATATTGAAGTCCATCCAGGCTCCGGGGAGGGGTTTCGTCAGAGTGGAGAGACGAAAATCGCCCAAATTATGTCCCGGAGTTATAGCGATGTATTTGGCAAACCTTGCAAAAAAATTCTTATTGGTGGATCTGTGCCGATTACCTCTAAACTACTACAAGTCGCAAAAGGAGATGGTGTCCTTGTCGGTGTAGGACTACCTGAAGATAGAATACACGCCCCTAATGAGCGTTTCGGTCTTGATCGTTTCAAAAAGGGGTACTTGACGATCTACCGCATGCTAGAGTTATTTGCGGAATAAATGATATACCCATTCCACCCCAAGATTTGGGACTTTGGCGCAGCTGAAAACCAAATCTTGAGGTGGAATAGGTATATGTTCTTTGTGATAGAGATCATGTCTTCCATCTTTGGCGCACCGAGCTTGAAAAAAACCACTCCTACGATTACGATGTTCTTCGCAAACTAGAGGTATGTTATGATAAAAATAAAAATTCTCCTTCCCCTACTTTTATGGAGTTTTGCTACTCTATCTGCCGACGAAATGTTACTCAAACAGATCTCAAAAGGATTTGGCGATGTAGCTAAAAGAGCAACGCCAGCTGTTGTTTCTATTGAGAGTCAAGTAAAAGAGACTTCTCAAGGGCCTAGACTCAATAGGAGGGATGGGCCATTTTCAGATCCGTTTGACTATTTTAAAGACGACTTTTTTGAGCAATTTTTTGGTTTTCCATTCCAGAGTAACCGGGGAAAAAAGAGTGACCTATCTCGCGGTTCTGGCTTTATCATTTCCGACGATGGCTACATTATTACAAATAATCACGTCGTAGAAAATGCTAACAAAGTCGTTGTGACCCTCAATGATGGCCGCAAAATGACCGCTAGCGTAGTAGGTGCTGACCCCAAAACAGATATTGCTGTTATCAAAATTAATGAAAAAAACCTTCCCTACCTAAAATTAGGAAGCTCTGATGCCCTAGAAGTAGGAGATTGGACCATTGCTATCGGTAACCCCTTCGGCCTGCAAGCAACTCTAACTGTAGGAGTAGTGAGCGCAAAAGGAAGAAGTCAGTTACAAATCGCTGACTTTGAGGACTTTATCCAGACCGATGCCGCGATCAATCCAGGTAATTCAGGTGGTCCTCTTCTTAATATAGAGGGCGAGGTCATTGGTGTAAATACTGCGATTGCAAGTGCTTCTGGCGGTTATATGGGAATTGGCTTCGCCATTCCCAGCAATATGGCTATCCGTATCAAGGATCAACTTATTGAAGATGGGAGCGTCACGCGCGGCTTTTTGGGTGTCACACTCCAATCTATCGATAGCGACCTTGCCGACTTTTATCACCTTGACCGCCCTCGAGGAGCTCTTGTCACAGATGTGGTGAAAGGATCTCCTGCCGATAAAGCAGGAATACAACAAGAAGATATCATTGTGAGCTACAATGGCAATACCGTGGAGAACATTAACAGCTTCCGTAACGAAGTCTCTTTGATGGCGCCCGGCACAATAGTCAAGATGAAGGTAAACCGCGAGGGGAAAATCAAAGATCTCCAAGTAGTGATTGCGAAACTTCCTTCAGATCTCTCTCCCGACTCTGCCATTGGTAAACTCGGTCTCAAAGTTCAACCTCTGACTCCTGAGTTGGCTACACAACTCGGTTTCACGGAGGAAAAGGGCGTAGTGATTTCTCAGGTGCAAGAGAATAGCCCAGCAGCTCTCGCATCAATCCGGGCCGGCTCTCTTGTGATTGCAGTCAATCGGAAGAAGGTAATCACCCTCGAGGAGTTCGACGAAGCCATCAAGGCTGCAGAAAAGGAGGGACGTGTTCTTCTTATGGTAAAGCAAGGAGACGCTATACGCCTTGTGGCACTGCACTTTGAGTAAAAAAAAGAGAATGGCCATCCTACTTACAAAGTAGGATGGCACAAAATAAGTCGCCTACCGATTTAGTTTAAGTTCAGCAAGATGTCTAGCGGCTGTCCACATCTGTTAGTTCGCCCATGGTTAGGTCCAAATCGGTTTCACCCTGCTGTTTAAGAGTTACAAGAGTAGCTAGCTCATTGGGAAAAGGGCCCCTACCCATCTCTTGTGCCTGCTCCTTCATTCGCTGCAACTCTTGGAGCGTACATGATCTCAATGCGAGCGTAAAGAGCCTTTGTACTTTATCCCAGTCATGATCTTGTTGCGAAGTCACTGCCTTCTCGTGCATATCACGTAACGCAGCATATCCAACAGTATGTCCAACAGATTCTATAAACATAACAACCTCCTTGTCCTATGCATTAGACATAATGTGACCGCGCCTTCTTAACCTGAGTTTTGGGTTGTTCTTCCTCGTAATCAGAGGAGTTTTCTGAGATGATCTGGCAATTGTTTGCGAAGATCATAGCCGAAGGCGCTATTATCGAGCAAAAAATTGCAAGAGCAGCCAGACAACTCCCTGAGTACGAGGGAGAACAACCCAAAACTCAGGTTCTTAAGGAGGAAAGCGTGATCACATTATGTCGATTATCCCCATCTTTCCCAGTTTATCTATTTTGCTAGAGAAGGAGCAAGTTCATTCTCCTCTTTAAGGTCAGTGATCTTTGTTAAAATCTGATCTAGCACTACCTGCGCATCTGTAATACAAGAGGGAACCTCATTCATAATAGAGGAGAGATTTTTACGCTGGAGGTCTAAAAAATCGAGCTCTTCAAGTCGATCTTTGTATTCTTTTTTAATATCCTGTTCTATCCGCTCAATCTCTTTGGTGGCAATCGTCTCACGAAGATGCAGTACACGATTGTGAGCCTTAGCAAGTTCTTTCTCAGCAACTGTTAAGTCCCGCTTCATCTCATCCAAAGTATTTTTCTGTGGAGATAAAGAAAGGAGAGCTAGCAAGAGTACGAGAGGTAAAATAATCCTAAGCATAGGAGGTTCATACCGAATCTTCCCATTGCTAGCAAGACATATCATACATTAATAAATTTCTTAAATCTAGGATGTTCGCGTATCCGATCATATTCTTCGTGTTCTATCGCTTCTGTGATAGAGGGCAGTCCCTCTCGCAAAGCACAATCAAGCCAACCGCACGCGGGCTCAACTTTTTCTAACGCAGCATACGCCAAAGAGTTGAGTAGAGCTGTATTATAAGAGGGATTATCTTGATAACATTTATTTCCCACCTTTGTGACCATCTTATAGTCTCTATTCATAAACGCTAGGTAGTGGAATAGGGAGAGGTTCTCCCCTGATAGATGTTTGTTGATAGGCAAAAGAAGTTCGTACGCTGCATCATATTTCTCCTCCTGCCGGTAAATCTGCGCGATCTCTTGCGTCGCCAGCGTATATAATATGCCATGTTGCGTCGACTCTCTTACTTGATTAAGTTTGGCAATAGCTGCATCAAGATTCCCTTGATCGAAATCTATATCCGCTTGTTGCACAAGCGCTTGCAAATCCGTATCTCGATCCTTCTCGGTGAAGATTTTATAGTAGCGCAGACTACGGAAACTCTCAAATGTCAAAATCAGGAAAAGGGCGCCGACCAAAAACATTCCTGTTACAAAGAAAAAAATACTGATCGCAATTGAGACTACAAGCCCCACAACGATCGCGATTTTGATCCCTCTAAATCCAAATATCGCTTCTAAAATGATGCTTAGAAGATGACCTCCATCGAGAGGTAGAACGGGAATAAGGTTGATGATGCTCCAAAAGAGATTCGCTACAAAAGTGAATTTCACGATGAAGGCTAATATATTGTTCTCGATCGGAACAAAGCGATAGATCGCATATGCCGTCAAAAAAAGAAAGAACCCTGCTAAGGGTCCATTAAGTACAATAATAAATTCTTTCCATAGCTTCAGTTTCCCTCCCTCTCGGTAGGTGAAACCACCGAATGCCGCCAACTCGATCCTACTCTTCTGCCCAAATAATACCGCCGTGAGCGCATGGCCAAATTCATGGAACAGAACAGAGAGGGCAATCACCCCGACGCAAAGAAAAGCTCCCGCAAAACTCACCGTCCACATCCACCCAATAAAGAAGGCAATCAACCAAAAGAGGGGACGAATCGAAATCGGAATTTTTCCAGGAATTGTTATCATGAAAGTACCTTTTTGATGGTTTCTCCTATTATAGCTGGAGTCTTTGCTACTACAACCCCTGCTGATTCAAGAGCTTTGATTTTATCTTCTGCTGAGCCTTTTCGACCAGAGATGATTGCACCAGCGTGTCCCATTCTTCTCCCTGGGGGTGCTGTTTTCCCTGCAATGAAAGAGACAACAGGTTTCGAACAGTAAGCGCTGATCCAATCGGCTGCCTCTTCTTCTGCACTCCCACCGATCTCTCCTATCATCAATATAGCCTCTGTTTCAGCATCTTTTTCAAAAAGCTCTAACATATCTATAAAGTTTGTACCATTCAGAGGATCTCCGCCAATCCCGACGCACGTGCTTTGCCCCAACCCCTCCTGGGTAGTTTGCCAGACAGCCTCATACGTCAACGTGCCTGAGCGGGAGACAATTCCCACTTTCCCCTTCTTATGAATGTAGCCCGGCATGATCCCAATTTTACACGCATCAGGAGAGATGATCCCGGGACAGTTGGGACCTATCAGACGACAAGAACTTTGACTCATCACCTCAGCGACTTCCAACATATCTCTAACAGGAATTCCCTCTGTGATACAAATAATCAGGGGAATCTTGCATTCTTCTGCCTCTAATATCGCCTCAGCTGCGTAGGGAGCTGGTACAAATATTAAGGTAGCATCACACCTCGTAGCTACAGCAGCCTCTTTTACACTATCGAAAACCGGTAGTCCTATATGGGTGGTGCCTCCCTTGCCAGGTGTTACTCCCCCTACATACTGCGAACCATAAGCAATCCCTTGCTCGGTATGAAATGTGCCTGCTTTTCCCGTAAGTCCTTGCGTAATCACTCTGGTCTTTTTACCAACTAATACCGCCATATTATTGAGCCGCCTGTACTGCTTTTTGTGCCCCATCTGCCATCGTCGAGGCTCTGATGATCGGAATCCCCGACACTTCTAGCGTCTGATAACCTTTTTCCACATTTGTTCCTTCCATCCTCACAATCAATGGTACATGTAACTCTTTTCTAGCCTGCACAATTCCCTCTGCCAGAAGACCGCAATCCATGATCCCCCCAAAGATATTCACAAAGATTGCCTTCACATTCGGGTCTGAAAGAATAATCTCAAACCCCTTGGTGATCTGTTCCGCTGTGGCACTTCCGCCCACATCTAGAAAATTTGCAGGATCTCCTCCATAATG
This sequence comes from Chlamydiales bacterium, assembly GCA_046153495.1. Lineage (GTDB taxonomy): Bacteria > Chlamydiota > Chlamydiia > Chlamydiales > JAAKFR01 > JBJXGG01. The sequence goes on along the minus strand of JBJXGG010000165.1, from coordinate 935 downwards.
ATGGATAATATCCATGGTGCCCATAGCGAGTCCTGCGCCATTTACCAGACATCCGATATTCCCCTTAAGACCGATATAGGCAAGATAGTACTTTTTTGCCTCTACCTCAGCAGGGTCATCTTGAGTGGGATCGTAGAAATCTCGTAAATCAGGATGGCGAAAGAGGCTATCGTCATCTATCGCTATCTTCGCATCAATAGCAGTGAGATTCCCCTCTTTAGTCAGTACAAGAGGATTAATTTCCACAAGAGAAGCATCCAAATCGATAAAAGCCTTCGCTAGTGAAGCAAAAATCTCCATCCCCTGCTGTAACGCGCTCCCCTCAAACCCCATAAACTTTGCCAGCTCACGCTGCTGATAGCGCTTCAAACTCCCATCTCGACGAAAAGGGAGACGCAAAATACGATCAGGCTTAGTGACTCCAATCTCCTCAATCTCCATCCCCCCTTCTGGAGAGACCATCAAGATCGGACGAGCGGTAGAGCGGTCGATCAAAACAGCCACATAATACTCCTTTTCGATCGTGACAGGTTCTGCCAAAAGCACCTGGTGTACTCGAATTCCCTTGGCACCCGTCTGCTTGGTAAAAAGCTGCATTCCGAGTAAATCGTCACATATCCTAAGAATCTCGTCCCGGTTTTTCGCAAATTTCACTCCACCGGCTTTCCCCCTCCCCCCGGCATGTACCTGCACTTTTACCACTGCCTCTGTTAAACCCAACCGCTCGATAGCCCCCTCAGCTTCCTTTTTGCTAGAGACAACCACGAAAGGAGGAATCGGCACCTTATATTTTGAAAGTAAAATTTTTGCTTGATATTCGTGAAGATTCATAGGCTTTCTCTAGAATTCGTTATGTGTTATAATTGGTTTTCAATCAATGGAATTTGTGAGCTATGTTCAAATTTTTAGGCCGAAAATTTCGAGATTTATTTAAA
>JBJXGG010000159.1:0-2749 GCA_046153495.1 Chlamydiales bacterium | reverse complement strand
GCCCCTCCCTTGGACGTATCCCCTTTTCACGCAAAATGGAGAGGGAACCGGATGCGGAGCATATGGCGCGCTTGGTATTCCAAAAATTTCTAACAGCAAAAACGGAGAAAATCACCCCTATCTATTTATCCCCCGAACAGCTATAATGTGCGGGAAAACTTTTTTAACCTGGGTTTTGCGAAGTTTCGAGGTAGTAATGGCCAAAAGGCTTATACAATGCAGAAATCCTCAAAATTCGGGCTTTTTAACCAAAAAATGATGAGAGGTATATGCCCAACGTAAAAGTACGTATCGGAGAATCGATTGACAAAGCTTTAAGAATATTGAAGAAAAAACTTGATAAAGAAGGGGTTATGAAGGCTGCGAAAGCAAGTCGTTATTACGATAAACCTTCAGTGAAAAAGCGCGCTAAGTCTAAGGCAGCGGCAAAATATCGCCACCGTGGCTAAAAAATAGACCTTCGTTAACAATGAATAATACCATGGAATATTATGACACTCTGGGAGTCGCGAAAGAGGCTTCGCAGGAAGAAATAAAAAAGGCTTATCGCAAGATGGCTCTGAAGTATCATCCGGACAAGAATCCTGGTGATGCGACGGCCGAGGCCCGTTTTAAAGAAGTTTCGGAGGCCTATGAAGTATTGAGCGACCCCCAGAAGCGAGAGGTGTATGATCGCTATGGGAAAGAGGCTGCAGGTGCTGGAGTGGGTGGTGCCCCACACGGTTTTGGGAACATGGAAGATGCTTTGCGCACTTTTATGGGGGCTTTTGGTGGTGGTGCAGGAGGAGCGGGAGGTTCTATTTTTGATTCCCTTTTTGGTGGTGGTTTTGCCCAAGGGGGCGGTGGCCAGACGGGGGGGGGGTATGCCAATCAAGGAGCGAGTAAAAAAGCGACAGTGCGCGTCTCATTTGCGGAAGCTGCGCAAGGTGTTGAAAAGGAATTAGCTGTCACTAATTATCTCACTTGTGAATCGTGCCACGGAAGTGGGGCTGCTTCTGAGGGGGGAGTGCAGAAGTGTTCTCGTTGTGGTGGAGCGGGTCAGGTATTCCAGACACGTGGTTTTTTCTCTATGAGTTCACCTTGTCAAGATTGTCATGGAACGGGGCAAAAGATTACGGATCCATGTAAAGAATGTCGTGGACAAGGACGCATGAAAAAGAAGCAGCATGTGAAAGTGCATATTCCTGGTGGAGTGGACAACGGCATGCGTTTAAAAATGAGCGGATATGGGGACGCAGGCGAGGGAGGTGGCCCTCCTGGCGATTTGTATGTATTTATTTCCGTGGACAACCATCCGATTTTTGAGAGAGAGGGTGATGACATTCTTTTAGATCTTCCTATAGGCTTTGCAGAGGCAGCCTTGGGAACAAAGAAAGAGATTCCCACTCTCGATGAGCAATGCGTGTTAACGATCCCAGAAGGGACGCAGAGCGGGAAGGTGTTTCGCGTGCGAGGGAAGGGGTTTCCTAATGTACACGGAAGAGGCAGAGGGGATCTTCTTATTCGCGCAACTGTGGAGACGCCGACGCATTTGACGCGTGAACAAAAGGAGATGCTAAAAAAATTTGGGGATACAGAGGGAATTGAGAACCAGCCGAGGAAAAAAAGTTTTACGGAAAAGCTCAAATCTTTTTTCTCTTAAGGAAATAACATGATTAAGACGAAGTCCGAAGCTCTCGAAGTTTTGCATTATATGGTGCTCTCTCGTCATATGGATGAGAAGATGTTAAAACTCGTAAAGCAGAATAAGGGGGGAACTTTTCAACTCGGATCAAGCGGTCATGAGCTTATCGGTGTTGTAGCGGCACACGCTTTAGAGGCGGGAAAAGATTGGTCATGCCCTTATTATAGAGACCAACCTTTTGTGGTTGCTTTGGGCTGTGATATTGTGGAGCTCTTTGGCGTCTTTATGGGAAGAGCCACGAAGAATCACTCCGCAGGTCGTATGATGCCTTATCATTATTCTCATCGTGATCTTAGAATCATCTGTCAATCGAGTGTCGTAGGCTCACAACTTTTACATGCTGTGGGAAAGGCTTGGGCGATCAAGAATTTAGGCAGTGATGAGGTAGTCTACGTTTCTTGTGGAGATGGGGCAACTTCGCAGGGGGATTTTCATGAGGCTCTCAATTTTGCTGCGATCCACGCTCTGCCTGTGATTTTTGTTGTACAGAATAATGGGTGGGCTATTTCTGTCCCCGCCTTTGAGCAGAGTGCTGGGGGCTCTCTTATCGATGTGGCAAGGGGATACTCTGGTTTGAGTGTGGCTGACATTGATGGGACTGATTTCGAAGCTGTGCAAAAGGCAATGCAAGGAGCTGTGGCGCGCGGTAGAGCTGGAAAAGGCCCTTCCCTTGTGATGGCCCATGTGCCGAGACTTTCTGCGCATAGCAATAGTGATGATCCTAGTAAGTATCGTAGTGATCAAGAAGAGAGGGATCCTGTGATCTCTTTCGAAACATGGATCAAAGAGAAAGGATTTGCCTCTGAAGAGAAGATAGCTGAAATACACAAAGCGGCAAAAGAGCGTGTAGAAGCGGCGGTGATTGAGGCTGAGAAAATTCCCTTCCCTCCTAAAGGGAGTGGCTACCAGAATGTCTTTGCCGATTATACTTCTCCTCTCTCTGTACAACAAGAGTGGGATGGAGAAAAAATTACTATGATGGATGCTTTGAACCACGCTATTTCTGAAGAAATGGAGCAAGACTCGTACATTGTGACTTTTGGTCAGGACGTAGCGCATGGAAAG